>VBLM01000749.1 GCA_005879095.1 Deltaproteobacteria bacterium | reverse complement strand
TTGTTCATCACCGCGATCCGGTGGCCGAGGCCCATCGCCTCCACCTGATCGTGCGTGACGTAGATCGTCGTCGTCCCGAGCCGTCTTTGAAAATGTTGCAGCTCGTCGCGCGCCGCCGTGCGCAGCTTCGCGTCCAGGTTCGAGAGAGGCTCGTCGAGCAGGAAGACGTCCGGCTCGCGCACCATCGCCCGCGCCAGCGCCACCCGCTGCCGCTCGCCGCCCGAAAGCTGCCGCGGTTTCCGGTGCAGCAGCCGCTCGATGCCGAACATCCCCGCCGCCTTCTGCACGGCCGGCTCGATCTTCTCGCGCGGCGCGCCCTGCGCTTTCAAAGGAAAGGCGATGTTCTTCGCCACCGAGAGGTGCGGATAGAGCGCGTAGCTCTGGAACACCATCGCGATCTTGCGTGCCCGCGGCGGCAGCTCATTGACGACCTGCCCGCCGATGACGACATCGCCGCTCGTCTGTTTTTCGAGGCCCGCGATCATGCGCAAGAGCGTGGTCTTGCCGCAGCCCGAGGGCCCGAGGAGAACGAGAAACTCGCCCTCGCGGGTGGCCAGATCGACGCCATCGACTGCGGTGTGATCGGCGAAGACCTTGCGAATCTGCTTCGTCTCGACAATCGCCATTTACAACAACTTGCGCTCTTTCCACTTCTTCACGATCGCCTTGCATTTCTCGTCGGCTTCCTTGACCGCGTCCTCGGGCGACATGGCGCCTGTGGAAGCCTTGGCGAACATGGTGTTGATCACCCAGGTGGCGAAGATCTCGCCGATCGCCGCGTTGGCGTATCCGGGATAGCCGACGTTCGCCGCCCATTCGATGGCGTCGCCGATCACGTTGTACTTGCCGGCCGGCTTGCCCTTGACGTCCTTGGCCAGCGCTTCCTTGAGGTCCGGCACCTGCTTCGGCCAGCAGGGGAAGTTGTAGTACTCGCTGGCGTCGAACGCGCGGCGGAAGTTTCCGATGTAGTCGACGAGGAACTTCTTCGCCCCCTCGATGTTGGCGGCGAACTTCCAGATCACGTAGCAGCTCATCACGTGCTCGGTGCCCATCCGCCGCACCGGGCCCTTCATCGCCTTGGCGAGGTAAATGTTATCGACGATCGGCATCTGCTTGTTCTCACCCTCGCGGGTGATGGAGATGGCGTTGAGCACCACCGAGGCCTTGCCGGCCAGCATCGCGCGGTTGTTCGACGACGGATCCCAGGAGAGCACTTCCGGCGACATCGTCTCGGTGTAGAGCGCCTTGACGAACTTGACCGCCTCGACCGTGTTCTTCGACTGAAGCACGATGTTGCCGTGCGTGTCCTGCTCGCTGCCGCCCCACGAATAGAGGACGGCGCGCATCGCCATCGCGGTGTCGAGCTCGGCGGCCTGGCCGATGCCCACCGGGATGCCGGTCTTGTCCTTGATCATCTTTCCGTACTTGCGCACGTCCTCCCAGGTGTCGACGCTGCCGCCGACTTCCTTGAAGAGATCGCCGCGGTAGTTGACCGGGTCGGGGACGTAGCTGTCGGAGAAAGCGAAGTACTTCTTCGTCTTGGGATTGAAGGTGCTCTTGATGGCGAGGTCGACCGGCTTGCCGTACTTCTTCTCGCACTCCTCGTAGAGCTCGCGGTGATCGATGACGTCGTCCTCGTAGTCCGGGCGCGGGGCAAGGAACATGTACAGATCGTGCCCCTGCTTGGCCGAGACCTCGGCGGCGGCGGTCGGGTTCAAGGCCGGGATGCCGACGTTGTCGACAGTGACGTCGGTGTCGTTCGCCTGTCCCCATTCCTTGATGTACTCGTTGTTGAACCACTTGTCGTAGCCGGGCACGAAGTGGTTCCACTGCAGGATGCGCAGCGTCTTCTTCGCTGCACGCGCTTTCGTGGGAATCGCCAGTGCTGCCGCGCCAACACCTGCCGCCTTGATCAGTTTCCGCCGGGAGATGGTCATCGCGCCGCTCCTTTCGGACGGCGCGGACGAAAGCACCGTGCGTCACAAAAAGCAACACCCCCGGCGGCGGGCCGGGGGTGCACTTTGCATTTTCGATAATTTGAAAATTACGGCCTGCGGCCCTGCGCCGCGGGCATCTTCAGCTCTTCCGCGGCCTTCTCGTGGTGCCGCAGCACCGGCAGGGTGTCGTCGAGCATCGCGCAGATGTCCTTGTCGGTGCACGAGGCGCGCCACGACTCGGCCATCGCGATCACTTTCTTGTGGCCGTCGATCATCGCGCCCGCGAACGCCTTGTCGAACTCCGCGCCGCGCAGGCCGGCCAGCTTCTCGTGCAGCTCGTGGGCCTTCTTCATCCCCATCGCGTCGTCGAGCTTGATGCTGCGCTTCATCGCCAGGTCGTGGATCTTCTTGTCGGCGGCCGTGTGATCGTCTGCCAGCATCTTGCCGTAGGCGGCCGCGCGCTCGCCGCCGCTCGCCTGCGCCAGTTTGCCGGCGTCGATCTCCTCGAGGTTCGCCGCGTGCAGCTTCTCGAAGATGTCCGACGGCGTCGCCTTGTCCTTGTTCATCACCGAGTGCGGGCTGTCCTTCTCGGCCTTTTCGACGCGTTTGGCATCGAGGTCGCCTGAGCCCTTGAGGTCCGGATTCGTCGTCGGATTCGGGTTGATGTAGTCGCGATCTCTCGCCTGGGCGTTCGCCGTGCTCTGCGAGGTCGGAGGCGCGGGATGGTCCTTGTTGTTCACGTCGTGCGGATTGTCCGGCTGAGCCTGTGCCAGCGCGACCAGGACTGCAAAAAGAAATGACATGTCGTTCTCCCCTGTGATCGGTTGCCTGAAAAGCTGACGATCGAAGGGAGAGAACGCAGCAGAGCGGCGCCCGTCTACTTGCACAGCGGGCGGCCTTTCGACTAAGTAGCCGCGTGCCCGAGTCCCCCGAGGTGATCCTCGAGACACGCGGATTGAGCAAGGAGTTCCGCGGCTTCGTCGCGGTCAAGCGCGTCGACCTTCGGGTGAAGCGCGGCACCATCCACGCGCTGATCGGGCCCAACGGCGCGGGCAAGACCACCTGCTTCAACCTGCTGACGCGCTTTCTCCCGGCGACGGCGGGGACCATCGTCTACAAGGGCCACGAGATCACGCACGACTCGCCCGCCGACGTCGCCCGCAAGGGCCTCGTGCGATCGTTCCAGATCTCGGCGGTCTTCCCGCACCTGACGGTCCTGGAGAACGTCCGCATCGCTCTGCAGCGGCGGCGCGGCGCGTCTTTCGATTTCTGGCGGACCGACCGCGTGCTGCACGCCTTCGACGCGCGCGCCCGCGAGCTGATCGCTGCCGTCGGTCTTCAAGATCTCGAGCAGACGCACGCCGCCGAGCTTTCCTACGGACGCAAGCGCGCGCTGGAGATCGCCACCACCCTCGCGCTGGAGCCGGAGCTGATGCTGCTCGACGAGCCGACCGCGGGGATGGGGCACGAGGACGTCGATCGGATCGCGGCCTTGATCCAGCGGGTGGCGAAGGACCGCACGGTGCTGATGGTCGAGCACAACCTCGGCATCGTCGCCAGCATCTCGCACACCATCACCGTGCTGGCGCGCGGCGAAGTGCTCGCCGAAGGCGATTACCAGAGCGTCTCCAAGAATCCGGCAGTGGTGGCGGCGTACCTGGGGACCGAGCATGCCTGACCCGCTCCTCAGCGTGAAAGGCCTCGAGGCCTGGTACGGCGAATCGCACGTCCTTCACGGCGTCGCTCTCGAGGTGCGCGCCGGCGAGCTGGTCACTGTGGTCGGCCGCAACGGCGCCGGCAAGACGACGACGATGAAGTCGATCATGGGCATGGTCCGGCCCCGCACCGGGTCGGTGAAGTTCTCCGGGGTGGAGACGATCGGGCTCCCGTCGTACAAGATCGCTCGGCTCGGGATCGCGCTCTGCCCCGAGGAGCGCGGCATCTTCGCCAGCCTCGACGTGGCGGAGAACCTCGTCCTGCCGCCGAAGGTGCGCGACGGCGGGCTGACGAACGAGCAGGTCTTCGATCTGTTTCCAAACCTTCGTGAACGGCTGCGCAGCCAGGGCACCAAGCTCTCCGGCGGCGAGCAGCAGATGCTGGCCATCGGCCGTATCCTGCGCACCGGCGCGCGGCTGCTCCTCCTCGACGAGCCCACCGAAGGCCTGGCGCCGGTGATCGTGCAGCAGATCGGCAACAGCATCCGCAAGCTGAAGGCCGAAGGCTTCACCATTCTTCTCGTCGAGCAGAACCTCCGCTTCGCCGGCACGGTCGCCGACCGCCACTACGTGATGGAGCGCGGCCGCATCGTCGACGAGATCCCCAACGCAGCGCTGCAGGGCAGCATGGAAAAAGTCCGCCAGTACCTCGGAGTCTGACTTTCACAAGGAGCATCACGATGCGTCACGCAATCCTGGCCTTGGCAATCGTTGCATCGGCAACGGCCGCGCGAGCGGACTTCACCGGCAAGTCGATCAAGATCGGCGTGCTCAACGATCAGTCCGGTCTCTACAAGGACCTGGCCGGCCCCGGGTCGGTGATGGCGGCGAAGATGGCAGCAGAGGAGTTCGGCAACAAGATCGGCGATACGCCGATCGAGATCATCTCCGCCGATCACCAGAACAAGCCCGACGTCGGCTCCGCCATCGCGCGGCAGTGGTACGACGTCGACGGCGTGGACGTGATCGTCGACGTGCCCACCTCCTCGGTGGCGCTGGCGATCGCGCAGATCACCAAGGAGAAGAACAAGGTCTTCCTCGCCTCCGGCCCGGCGGCCAGCGACCTGACCGGCCCCAAGTGCTCGCCCAACACCGTGCACTGGACCTACGACACCTATGCGCTCGCCCACACCACCGGCAAGGCCGAGGTGGACGCGGGTGGCAAGACCTGGTTCTTCCTGACCGCCGACTATGCTTTCGGGGCCGCGCTCGAGCGCGACACCACCGCGGTGGTCAAGGAGGCCGGCGGCACCATCGTCGGCGGCGTCAAGCACCCGCTCAACACCACCGACTTCTCCTCGTTCCTGCTCCAGGCGCAGTCCTCGAAGGCGCAGGTGATCGGACTCGCCAACGCCGGCGGCGACACCATCAACTCGATCAAGGCCGCGCACGAATTCGGCATCGTCAAGGGCGGGCAGAAGCTGGCCGGACTTCTCGTCTTCGTCACCGACGTCCACGCGCTCGGGCTGGAGACGGCGCAGGGCCTCTTGCTCAGCGAGAGCTTCTACTGGGACCGCGATGCGAAGACGCGCGCGTGGTCGAAGAAGTGGTCGGAGCGGATGGCCGGCCAGGAGCCCAGCATGGTGCAGGCCGGGGTCTACGCGGCGGTGCTGCATTACCTCAAGGCCCTCAGGGCGCTGAAGAGCGATGCCGACGGCAAGGCGGTGGTGGACCAGATGAAGAAGCTCTCTACCGACGACCCGCTCTTCGGCAAGGGCACCATCCGTCCCGACGGCCGCAAGATGCACCCGATGTATCTCTACGAGGTGAAGGCGCCGTCCGAGTCGAAGGGCGCGTGGGACCTCTACAAGCTGATCAAGGAATTCCCCGCCGACCAGGCCTTCCGGCCGCTCGACAAAGGTGAGTGCCCGCTGGTGACGGGCGCGGCTCCTGCTCCGGCGAAATAGATGCTTTTTGCCGTCCCAGTCCAGGCCCTCTTCGGGCAGCTCCTGATCGGGCTGATCAACGGCTCGTTCTACGCGCTCCTCTCGCTGGGCCTGGCGATCATCTTCGGCCTCCTCAACGTGGTGAACTTCGCCCACGGCGCGCTCTACATGCTGGGCGCGTTCGTGGCATGGTTCCTCTCCGAGAAGGCCGGAGTCGGCTACTGGGGCGCGCTGGTCCTGGCGCCCCTCGCCGTCGGCATCTTCGGGGCCATCGCCGAACGGCTCTTTCTGCGCCGCCTCGCCGGACTCGATCCGTTGTACGGGCTGCTCCTGACGTTTGGACTCGCGCTGATCCTGCAAGGGCTGTTCAGCAACTGGTTCGGCTCGAGCGGCATGCCGTACGAAATGCCGGAGCGCCTCACGGGCGGGCGAGCGCTGGGGTTCATGTTCCTGCCCAATTATCGAATCTGGGTGATCGGCGTTTCGCTCGTCATCTGCTTCGGCACCTGGGCGGTGATCGAGCGCACGCGGCTCGGATCGTGGCTGCGCGCAGCGACGGAAAACGCCGCGCTGGTCTCCGCCTTCGGCATCAACGTGCCGCGGATGATCACCATCACCTACGCGCTCGGAGTCGCGCTCGCGGCCTTCGCGGGCGTCCTTGCGGCGCCGATCTACCGGGTCAGCCCGCAGATGGGTGAGAACCTGATCATCGTCGTGTTCGCGGTGGTGGTGGTCGGCGGGATGGGATCGATCCTCGGCTCGATCGTCACCGGTTTCTCGCTCGGTATCCTCGAGGGGCTGACCAAGGTCTTCTATCCCGAGGCGTCGAACACGGTCATCTTCGTGGTGATGGCGCTCGTCCTCCTGGTGCGGCCCGCGGGGCTCTTCGGGAAGCAGGCGTGAGCGCGCCCACCGTCGCAGCGGAAGAGATCAAGCGGGTCGAGTCGCGCCCCAAGTCGCAGCGGGTGCCGGCCGCGATCCTGGTCGCGCTGATCCTCGCCGCGCCGGCGGTCATCTATCCGATCTTCCTGATGAAGGCGCTCTGCTTTGCCCTCTTCGCCTGCGCTTTCAATCTGCTGCTCGG
>VBLM01000748.1 GCA_005879095.1 Deltaproteobacteria bacterium | reverse complement strand
CGCCGGCGCGGGCGCCGTACCGCCCGGCGACGTGCAGGCGTTGCGGTCGCACACCTGATCGCCCGGGCAGTCCTTGTCGCGCACGCAGTACTTGCGCTCGACGCACTTGTTGGCGACGCACACCTTGCCGCCCTTGCAGTCGGCGTCGCGATCGCAGTCGGCGCGCGCTTCGACGGCGGCCAGGGCCAGCAGCAGGAGCACCGGAATTCGCAGGGTCATTTCCCCTCCGACGCTCGTCTTACAGCAAGAGGGGGAACCGGGCTAGAATTCGGCCGTGGCGCGGCTCTTTCTCATCAACCCTCCGACCGACGAGACGGTGCGTACCCCGCTGCTCTCGTTCCTCTACCTCGCGGCGGCCCTGCGGCGGGGCGGTCACCAAGTCGCGCTGCTCGACTGCAGCGCGGAGTTCGCGCCGAAGGATCACGTCGAGATCGTCGCCAGAGCGCTCGAGTTCGCGCCCGATCTGGTCGGCATCCATTGCAAGACGCTCTACGCGCAGGACGCGTACGCGCTGGCGCGCTCGTTCGCAGGCCGCGTCAAGCTCGTCTGCGGCGGCCCGCACCCGACGGTCGCGCCGCTCGAGCCTCTGCAGCAAGGGTTCGATTTCTCCGTGCGCGGCGAGGGCGAGGAGACGCTGACCGAGCTGTGCGACG
Source organism: Deltaproteobacteria bacterium (assembly GCA_005879095.1). GTDB lineage: Bacteria > Myxococcota > Myxococcia > Myxococcales > 40CM-4-68-19 > 40CM-4-68-19. The sequence continues at coordinate 2,342 of VBLM01000748.1, read as the reverse complement.
CGCTCGACGGCAAGCGCTCCTTGAACGACGTCCGCTCGCTGGCGTACCAGGGCGGCCTCAACCCGTCGCGCGGGTTCCTGCTCGATCTCGACGCGCTGGCCTCGCCGATCGACGCGCTCGACCTGTTCGATCCGCGCTGGTACGGCCACGAGAAAACCGTTCCGCCCGCCGGCCTTCTTTCCAGCCGCGGCTGCCCCGCCGCGTGCACCTTCTGCTCCAACAACGTCACCGGCCGCCGCTTCCGCTATCGCAGCCCCGGTTCGATCGCTTCCGAAATCCGCGAGCTGCGCAAGCGCACCGACTTCATCGCGTTCTCCTTCTTCGACGACTCGTTCGCGGTCGGCCGCCGCCGCATGAACGAGCTGTGCGACGCGCTCGTCGGACTGGGAGTGCAGTGGACCTGCACGGCGCATCCCGCCCACCTCGACCCCGACATCCTCGAGCAGATGAAGCGCGCCGGCTGCGGTGGAGTCGACATCGGAATGGAGAGCGGCGACCCGGCCATGCTGCTGCGCATCGGCAAGGGCGTCACCGTCGAGCGCGTGCTGGAAGTGCTCGGCTGGGCGCGGGACCTCGGCCTGCACTGCATGTTGAACCTCATGTTCGGCTGGCCCGACGAGACGCTCGACGAGCTGCGCACCACCGTCGACTTCATCGAACGAGCGGCCCCGCTGGCGGCCGCCTTCAACGCGCGCGGCGTGCTGGTGCCGTACCCGGGCACGCAGATCTACGACGAAAACCACGCGCGCTTCGGCTTCACCGAATGGTGGCTACGCGAGCCGCCTTTGAGGTACCGGCCGTTCCCCTCGTCCTGGGATCGGGCCGAAGTAAAGCGCGCCTACGCCGACGACGCTGCGTTGGCGCGCAATTACTTCCGCTTGTCGGACGCGCACCTCGATCTGATCCAGCAAGGCCTGCAACGCAAGGCCGACGCGACCTACCGCAAGATCGCCGCTCCCACCGCCCCCGGCTGGGAGCCAAACGTCGCCGCGGCCGGGGCGCGCTAGGGTTTCCCCGGCGTCCAGTCATCGAAATTACGGACGGAAACCTGCATCGTGCGACCAAGTCGATGCTTGTATGACGCGTTACGCGCGCCAGGCGGCGCCGGCCGAGCCTCGGGCGACGGGTCACGCCAACAACCTGGGACGCCGGACGCAAAGGGTAACTCCCGTCGAATCCTCCGAGCACCGAGTGACCCTGAGCCCGAGGTCGGCGGCGCGCCGTCATGAACGTCGGGGAAACCGAGACCGTGCCGCACTGCGTGAACGCTCGAACCCTCGTTTGACAAGCGTGGGTGCATCGCCTACAGTCCCGCGCCAAACCGGGCTGAGGTCCCGGATTTTCTTTGTGTTTTCGCGGCACTGGAGAGTCGATGACCTGGGTGGAGGTGCTCTTTCTCGCGACCTATTTCCTGGTCCTCTTGATCCTCTCCATCTACGGCTCGCACCGGTACGTGATGGCGTACCTCTATTACAAGTACAAGGGCAACCTGCCCGCCCCGAGGGGCCGGTTCGAGACGCCGCCGCGCGTCACCATCCAGTTGCCGGTCTACAACGAGATGTACGTCGTCGAGCGGCTGATCGACGCCGTGGCGCGCATCGACTACCCGCGCGATCGCCTCGAGATCCAGGTGCTCGACGACTCGACCGACGAGACGCAGGGCATCGCCCGCGCCAAGGTCGAGCGGCTCAAGCGGCACGGCCACGACATCGTCTACCTGCACCGCAACAACCGGCAGGGCTTCAAGGCCGGCGCGCTCCAGGAAGGGCTCAAGATTGCCCGCGGCGAGCTGGTCGCGGTGTTCGACGCCGACTTCGTCCCCTCGCCGGACTTTCTGCCCAAGTCGGTGAATTACTTCACCGATGAGCGGATCGGCATGGTCCAGGTCCGGTGGGAGCACCTGAACCGCGACTACAGCCATCTGACGCAGGCGCAGGCCATCTTCCTCGACGGGCACTTCGTCATCGAGCACACCGCGCGCAACCGCAGCGGCCGCTTCTTCAATTTCAACGGAACCGCGGGCGTCTGGCGGCGCGCCACCATCGAAGACGCGGGCGGCTGGCAGCACGACACGCTCACCGAAGATCTCGATTTGAGCTACCGCGCCCAGCTCAAGGGCTGGCAGTTCGTCTACCTGCCCGAGGTCGTCTCGCCGGCCGAAGTCCCGGTCGAAATGAACGCGTTCAAGTCGCAGCAGCACCGCTGGGCGAAGGGCAGCATCCAGACCGCGCGCAAGCTGCTGCCGAGAATTCTCCGCTCCGACCTGCCGCGCGAAGTGAAGGTCGAAGCCTTCTTCCACCTCACCGCCAACTTCACGTACCCGTTGATGATCCTGCTGACGG
>VBLM01000747.1 GCA_005879095.1 Deltaproteobacteria bacterium | reverse complement strand
CACCACGTCAACCGGGGGTCGGCCGAGAAGCGGAAGTCGACCACCGCGTTCTCGTCGCCGGCGAAGACGTCCGGCCCGAAGAGCTGCCCGGCCCGGTGCGCGAGTCCCTTGAGGGCGACGTCGGAGACGGCCCGCACTTTCTCGCGGTAGAAGCGCAGGAAGGTAGCCGCCGAAGCGACGCCGTCGAAGCAGTGATCGTGGTAGCCGATCTGCAGTACGGGCATGAAGCCGGGCAGGTTAAGCCCTGCGGCGGAGCTTGGACAAGAGCAGCGCGGCCGCCGGCGCCACCAGTAGCGTCGCGGCGGTCGAGAAGGCGAGCCCGCCGACCACCACCACCGCCAGCGGCCGGTGCAGGGCCGAGCCGGCGCCGAGGCCGACCAGGAGCGGCAACAGGGCGGCCAGCGTCGCCAGCGTGGTCATCAGAATCGGACGCAGGCGGGCGCGGCCGGCCTCGATCAGCGCGTCGTGGAGCGGCTTGCCCGCGTCCTCCGACCACATCGCGTGGTCGAGCAGCAGGATGCCGTTCTTCACCACCAGGCCGACCAGCAGGATCGCGCCCATCATCGACGAGACGCTCAGTGAAGTCCGGGTCAGGAGCAGCGTCGCCGCTCCGCCCGCCAGCCCGAGCGGCGCCGCCACCAGGACGGCCAGCGTCCGCGACCACGAGCGCAACTGGAAGAGCAGCACCGCCGCGATGGCCGCGAGCGCGATGGCGAGCACCGTCAGCAGTGAAGCGAAACTCTCCTGCTGCTGCTGGTAGAGGCCGCCCATTTCCCACGAGTAGCCGATCGGCAACTGCCAGCCGGCCAGCTTCTTACGCACTGCGTCAACAGCGGTGCCGAGCGAGACGCCGGAAAGCCGCGCCGTCAGGTGCACCATGTTGCGCTGGTTCTGCCGCAACAGCGTCGCCGGCGGGCAGCTCCTCTCGGGCTCGGCCACCGTCCGCACCGGCAGCGCCGCGCCGGAGGTGGCCGAAACCGTCGCGCGCTCGAGCGACTCCTGCGGCGGCGGCTCGTCGCCGGACGGCTGCGCCACGCGCACCCGGACGTCCTCGAGGTGATCGGGCTTGCGCAGCTGCGTCGCGACCTCGCCGAGGAAGGCGCCGGTGAGCTGAGCCGCGATCGACGCCGCCGAGAGGCCTTGCCGTCCCGCCTGTCCAGGCTGCACGCGCAGGTCGATCTCGGGCGCGCAGCCCTCGTCGCCGTCGAAGCGATCGACCAGACCGCCGATCCCTTGGGTCCGCTGCGCCGCCTGCCGGGCCAGATCGCGCAGCACCGCAAGGTCGGGCCCGAGAAGGCGCAGCTCGATCGGCTCCGGCGATCCCTGCAGGTCCCCGAGCATGTCGGCCAGCACCTGCACGAACTCGATGCGCAGCCCTGGCGCGACCGCGGCCATCCGCGCGCGCTGGTCGTCCATGATCTCCTCGACGTCGCGCGAGCGGCCGTCCTTGAGACGCACCGCGATGTCGCCGCGCGAAGGCAGCGTCGCCACCGGCGGACCGAGCTCCGTGCCGAGCCGCCGTGAAAAGGCCGCCACTTCGGACGTCTCGCGGAGCACCGACTCGAGGCGGCTGGCGAGCGCGTCGGCGTCGGCCAGCGAGGCGCCCACCGGCGCGAAGTAGTCGACCACGTAGCTGCCCTCGTCTGCCTCGGGCAGGAAGTCGGTCGAGACCCGCGTACCGAGGAACGCGCCGACCAGCACCGCGACCGCGGCGGCCGCGAGCGCCAGCCCCGGTTTCGCCAGCGTCCGTTCGAGAAGCCGTCCGTATGCCTCGGCCGCCCGCGCTCCGGCCGACGGCCGCCGCACGGGTCGCAAAAAACGCGCCGCCAGAGACGGCAGCACGCCGAGCGCGACCGGCAACGAGAGCGCCACGGCGACCGAAAGCGCGATCGACAGAGAGGCGAAGAACTGTCCGGCGACGCCGCTCAACAGCCCGAGCGGCAAGAAGACGACGACCGTCGTCGCCGTGGTTCCCACGACCGGCCAGAGCAGCTCCTCGGTCCCTCGGCGCGCCGCCTCGACCGGCTCGAGCCCGGCCTCGAGGTGCTTGTGCACCGCCTCGACGATCACCACCGCGTCGTCGATGACGAGCCCGACCGCAACCGCAAGTCCGCCCAGCGACATCAGATTCAGCGTCTCGCCCAGTCCGCGCAAGACGAGCAGCGACGCGCCCAGCGTCAAAGGCAGCGAAGCGGCGGCGATGAGGGTCGCGCGCAGATCGCGCAGGAAGACCGCCAGAACCAGCACGGCAAAGAGCGCGCCGAAGAGGACCGCGTCGCGGACCCCGCGCACGCCGTCGGCGACGAACTTGGCCTGCTCGTACACCGGTTTCACTTCGACTCCGGGCGGAAGCGAGCTCTTCAGCTCGGCCAGCCGCGCCGAAACCGCCGCGTCGAGCGCGAGGATGTCGCCGCTCGCCCGCCGCGCGACGTTGAGGATCACGCCGGGCTTTCCGTCCACGCGGATCAGCGTCGTGCGCGGCGCCACTCCGGCGCTGACCGTGCCGAGATCGGACACGCGCAGCGCCGTCTCCGCCGTGCCGCCGGCGATCACCTGGCCCACCTCGTCGGCCGAGCGCAACTCGCCGGTGACGATCCCCAGCGTCTGTTCGTGCTCCCCGGAGAGCCGCGCTACCGTCTGTACCCGGTTCTGCGCGCGGATCTTGTCGGCCACTTGCGGCACCGACAGGTGCGCCGCGACGAGCCGCGCCGGGTCGAGCAGGACTTGCGTCTCGGGGACGTCGCTCGACTGCACGGTGACGAGCCCCACGCCGGGGAGCCCCGAGAGCGCGGGCCGCAGCGTGTACTGCGCGATCTCGTAGAGCTTCTCCGGCGGATACGGCCCCTCGACGTTCAAGGACAGAATGGGAAAGCTGCTCGGCAGGACCCGCTCGGCGACCAGCTCCGTCTCCGGCGGCAGCGACGCGTGCGCCTCCGCCAGCCGCGAAAGGACCAGCGGGTGCGCCTTCGCCATGTCGGTGTCGGGTGAGAAAAAGAGCGACAACTCGACCGCGCCGCGGATGGTCTTGCTCCTCACCTGCTCGACGCCGGGCACCGTCGCGAGCGCGGCCTCCAGCGGACGGGTCAGTCCGGCCAGCACCGTCGCTGCGGGCGCGCCCGCAAGCTGGCCGACCACCTGCTCGCGGGGAAACGTGACCTCCGGATAGACGCCCTTGGGCATCCGCGCCGCCGCCCACAGCCCTCCGGCGGCGGCCGCGGCGGAGATGAAGAGCAGCGCGCGGCCGTGGCGGAGAGCCAGCGCGGCGGCGCTCATTTCTCCGAGCCCCCCGCCCGCACCGGCGCCGTCTCCGAGGAAGCGCCGCCGTCCTGCTGCGGCTGGACGGGCGTGCCGTCGGGCAGCGCGTAGTTGCCCTGGACGATCACCTGCGCGTCTGGTTGCACACCTTCGACGACCTCCACCCACTGTGCGCCGCGCGCGCCGAGGCGCACCGGGACCTTGCGCGCCTTGCCCTGCTCGACGACCTCGACCGCCGCGCCGTCTTCGCTCCCGAGCACGGCGGGCGCGGGCACGCGCAGCACACCCCGGTGCACCTCGGTCACGACCTGCGCGTGGGCGAACGTGCCCATCCGCAGCACACCGTCGTTGTTCTCCGCACGCAGCCGCACCAGCGCGGCGCCGGTGGCGGCGTCGACCGTCGGCGCGACGGCGAAGACGCGCGCGGGAAACGTGCGGCCGGGCAGCGCGTCGACGCGGAGCTGCGCCTCCTGACCGGGCTTCAGCAGCGCGGCCAGCCGCGGCGCGAGCGGGGCGCGCAGCTCGATGGGCGAGAGATGCGCGACCTCGACCACCGGCTTTCCCGCGTCGACCGGCTCGCCGGCCGCGGCGAAGACGTGCGCGACCACGGCGTCGAACGGCGCCCGCAATTCGCTGCGGCCGAACTGGTTGCGCGCCGTCGAGACGGCCGCCTGCGCCGTCTTCACCGCCGCTTGCGCCTGCGCCAGCGCGAGGCGGTCGTCCTCCACTTCCTGCGCGGCGGCCACGCCCGCCTGCAGCGCCTTTTCCGCCCGCGAGAGCTTCGCTCGCGCGTTCAATTCCTGCGCGCGCGCCTGGGCAAGCTGGGCCTCGGCCTGCGCCAGCGCGTCGCGCAGCGGCGTGCCTTCGAGACGCGCCAGCACCTGGCCCTTCTGGACCTTGTCGCCTTCGCCGACCAGCATCGCCCCGAGCCGTCCGGCAACCAGCGGCCCCAGCTTCACGTCCATCCCCGGCGGCGCCGACAACTCGCCGGCAACCTCGACCGTCTCCGCCACATCCCCGCGCTCCACCTTCGCCACCTGTACAGATAACGCTGGCCGCGCCTGCTCCTCCGCTTGCTTGTGGCAGCCCGTCAAAAGGAAAAGAGCAACAGCGCACCGCGGAGCCGCGGAGAACGCGGAGTTTTTTTTGGTAAAAAAAATCTTTCTCCGCGAACTCCGCGCCTCCGCGGTGCGCTTTGGAAGCTCAGAGAGCGACACCGGAAGACTCCTCCATGTCGGCGAGTGCGAGCTGCGCCGCGAGGGCGGCGTCGCTGGCGTCGGCGCGGGCGCTGGTCAATTCGGCCTGCGCCTGCAGGACGGCGGTGAGCTGCGTTCGGCCCAGCTCCCACGCGTCGCGCGCCATCTTGACCAGCTGCTCGGCGGCCGGGACGATCTCCTCCGCGAACGATCGCGCCCGCGCGGAGGCCGCATCCCATCGGGCC
>VBLM01000745.1 GCA_005879095.1 Deltaproteobacteria bacterium | reverse complement strand
GAAGCAGTTGTTGCCGTTGGTCTCGATGAAGTCGTGCCGGGTGATCTCTTTTTGATCGACGTGGTGCTCGCGGAACGGCCGGATCAGCGCCTTGCCGATGATCGGCCATTCCGGCGTACCCCAGGTGTCCGCCGCCCAATGGACGAAGCCGGAGACGAAATCGGCTGCGACGAACCCGACCATGAACGCCGTCAGCGCCAGCCACGGGCTCTCCAGCAGGTGAGGAACGATGCGCAGAGCGAGCCAGGCCATCGCCAGCGCGAACGCCGCGATGCTGGCGATCTCGAACTTCCGCACCGCCGGGCTGTAGCCCTCGCGGAGGGCGCTCTTGTCGCGCTGCCGGATGTCGAGCTGAGCCATCGAATCGGTTCTCCCCCGCAAGCGTTCAGTGTGACACAACACTCGTTCCAGCGGGAATACGCCGCGGCGCCGCACTTCGGTTCTTCAGGTTACAACCGACGCATGCGATTCATGCTTTTGCTCGCGATTTTGCTCGTGTCTTGCAAGGAAAAGGCACACACCGCCTTACCCGGCAACGTCGCTGAAGTGAGCGTGACGGCCAAAGGGTTCGAGCCGCCGCGGATCGACGCGGCGCCCGGTCAGCCGATCACGCTCCGCATCACGCGCAAGGTCGCCGAGACGTGCGCCGACGCGGTCGACGTCGAGGGCGATCCGGTCCGCCACATGCTGCCGCTCGACGTGCCGGTCGACATCAAGGTCAAAGCGCCACCCTCGGGCCAACTCGCCTTCGCCTGCCCGATGAAGATGGTGAACGGCGCGATCGTCGTGGTCGGTCATTAAGAGGACTGCCAAAGGCCGCTGCGGGGGGTAGGACCGGTGTCGGTGTGCGCACACCTGCGCACATGAGGCGCGCCCCTATGTCGAAGATCCAGGTTCTCGCGTTGTTTGCCGCACTTGCGGCCGTTCCCGCATTCGCGCAGTCGCGCGGGCCGGTGGTGCCGAACTTCCAGCAGCCGGCGTCGAACGACGTCGACCTCGTCGGTCCGACCGCCGCGCAGCAGGCGCGCGCCAAAGCCGCAGCCGATGCGAAGGCCAAGGCCGACGCCGACGCCAAGGCAGCCGCCGACAAGAAGGCGCGCGAGGAGTCAGAAGCGA
>VBLM01000150.1:2159-2462 GCA_005879095.1 Deltaproteobacteria bacterium | reverse complement strand
GCGCTCCGCCGCCGCCACAACAGGAACGCCCCGACCGCGAATGCGCCGATCCACGCCGCGCCGCCGCCCGTCGAGCTGCACCCGGTTGGAATGCAGATGCCGCCCAGGTCGATGGTGCCCGGCGGGCAGTTGCCGCCGCCACCGCCGCCGGCCTGGCCGCCCGACACGTTGGCCTCGCCCTTGGCGGTGCGCTGCGTGCTGCCGGCGGTGCCGTGGACGGTGAAGTAGTTGTCGCCGTTGGTGGCGCTCGAGGTCACCGAGACCGTCAGCGTCGCGCTCGCTCCGGGCGAGATCGAAGTCGGG
>VBLM01000150.1:0-2139 GCA_005879095.1 Deltaproteobacteria bacterium | reverse complement strand
GTGGCGCTCGATCCCGCCGCGATGGCGTGGTTGCCCGGCGTCACCACCAGCCCGCAGTCGGTGCTGGCCGGTCCGGCAATGCAGGCATTGTGGCTGTTCGACCACTCCAGCTGCACGGTCCAGGTCTGCCCGTGCGAATTCACCGTGCCCTGATCGCCGTTGCAGATGTCGCCGATCTCGCCGTCCTGCCCCTGCGGGTCGTACCAGGCGAGCGGCGGCGCGTTGTCGGTGGCGAGGCCGACTTCGGCGTCGGTCACGGCCTCGATCAGCTCGTGCGAGGAGACCGAGGTGGTATTGCTGAACCCGCCACCGATGGGGCCGCAGCCGAGCTCGCAGCCGTCGGTGGTCACGTTGGGGATCACGCCGTAATAGAACTCGGGGATGCTGCCCGCCGAGCCCGAGACGGCCGATGTGGCCTGCGTGGTGTTGTGGAACGCGCAGAACTGCGTGCACGAGCCAGCCGTGCCGCCGTTGCCGTCTGGCAGCGTGATCTTCATCCCGGCCGGGAAGTGCACCGGGTAGTAGGTGTTGGCGTCGGGGAACGGCAGCTTGCCGGCCTGGATCTGCCGCTGCAGCTCCTGCCAGATCTGATCGTTGGTGATGCTGGTCGAGGTGATGGTCGGGGTAAGGACCACTGCTGCCGTCGCGGTGCCGCGGCCGATGTGCTGGTTGGTGCCCTGGTTGCCGGCGAAGTCGAGGATGTTGGTGTCGTACTCGGCGAGGAAGTCGAAGTACCCGCTGTCGGTGACGGCCGAGTAGAAGTTCGGCATGCCGGTCTGGACGTCGGAGGGCACGTTCGATCCCCACATCACCGGCACCACCTTGACGTTCGAGATGACGTGGCCGCCGTAGTAGTTGAGCCAGGCGTTGGCGGGCGCCGCTGAGACCGAGTGACGCTCGATCATGCCGCTCCCTTGCGGACGGACGGGCTGGTAGTGGATCGGCGCGGCGAGCAGCGCCGCGGGCAGCAGGGAAACGGCGACGGCGATACGCATTCGACCCCCCGGGGTGGCGATTGGCGGCGCGCAGCTTGACGTACGCCGCACCAAACCGCGCTCGGTCGTCCGACCGATGCCGCGTCACTTCACGATCACGCGATCGGCGCTGAAGTTCATCGCGCTGGAGAAGGCCGCGGCGTCGAGGCAGGTGGCGAGGTTGACCGTCGTGCCGCGCTTGTCTTTGCAGCTGCTGACTTTTCCGGAGCTGGTGACGAGCTGGTACGGCCCTCCGGCGCCCGCCACCGGCTGCGCGGCGTCGACTTGATCGGGCTGCGTCGGAGCGATGATCGTGACGAAGCCGTAGAACGTCGTGCAGCCGTTCACGAGTACGTCGAGCATGTGGTTGGATGTCGTATAGCCCTCGTCGCAGGGCTGGCTGCCGCCGGACTGCAGCGTCTGCGGCACCGGAGCTCCCGCGAGCGAGGCCGCGCTGAGGTTGCCGCACAACTCGCCGTTGGTCAGTGAGGCGAACGAGACCAGGCTGCGATCGAGGTGCTCGGACGGGATGTGGCCGGGGGTCGCGCCGGTGCTCTCGGTCGGCGCGTTGGCCGCGCCTACCGATGCTTTGAGGCGGACGTTCGATCCCGCGAGCTGGACCGGCCCGCCGCCGAGGACGAACGTGAGGTTCATGTGGCCGGGTCCGGCGGTCAGCGACTTGGAGGCGATGCTTGCCGGCAACTGCGCGGCAGGCACGCGGTTGGCGTCGAGATCGGAGGCCTGCGCCGTGTACCACCAGTCGAGATCGTGAGCGCCGTCGTACGGGTTCTTGCTCAAGGGCGGCGCGGCGTGCGGCGAGCCGGTGACGGCGCCGAGCCTGATGCCGGTCGCGTTGGTGCCGGTGAGATCCTGCAAGCCGAGGACCTGGAAGGCGATGGTCATCGCGCCGCTCGCGATGTCGGCGTTGATCTCGTCCTGCAGCGGCTTCTGCGCGTTGGAGCCGATGGCGCCGCCCAGGGCATTCGCGGTGCAGTACGAGTCCGGGCCGAACAGCAAGGTGACCGCGTTGGCCCGTTGTTCCTGCTCGAACCGGCAGTTCGAGTCGCAGCCGTCGAGATTCGTCCGGTTGCCGTCGTCGCACTGCTCGCTTCCGGATCGGACGCCGTCGCCGCAGACGATGTTCTGGCAGTTGTTGTCGCAGGTG
>VBLM01000744.1 GCA_005879095.1 Deltaproteobacteria bacterium | reverse complement strand
GTCGCCGCGCTTTTCGCGCTCCAGTACCGGGCAATCATTGCCGCCGAGGAAGGCTTCCTGCGCGAGCGGTTCGGCGCGCAGTTCGACGAGTACTGCTCACATGTTCCTCGCTTCTGGCCAAGACTCAAAAGAAGCGCGGCCCCTGCGGGGCCGTGGGACTGGCGACGCGCGCTGCGCAAAGAGCACAACCCGGCTGCTGCGTGGATCGCGCTCGCCATCGTCATCGTGGCGCTCGATCACCGGCCGTTGTGGCCGTATGCGGCGGCCGTCGGCGTCACCGCCGCGCTCTGGCTCGCGATCAAAGGTTGGAAACACCGCTGGCTCAAGGGCGGCTTCACGGAAGACCTGCGCCGCAGAATCCGCGAAACGGCCCGCTGAGAATTACTCCCCAATCAAGATGCGATCTGGCTGCGCGATTGGCGCGAGGCAGCAGTCATTGCCGCTGCGCTTTCGGGATCCCGCTCAATGACGAGTTGCAGCGCATGCCTGGCCTCTTCGTGTCGGCCGAAGTGATGCAGGGCCTCGGCCCTGAGCAAGAGGCCGTCTCCGCCCTGACTGCGGTAAGGGTGCTGCGCGGCCGTTCGACAGAGCTGCTCGGCAAGAGTCCAGTCCTCTTTACCCGCCGCAATCTTCGCCCGCAAGAACATTGCATTCCTCTTGCTGGAGGCGCGCATCGACGAAGCGGTTCCCGCGGAAGCAGCGGCATCAGCCTCTTCGAAGCGGGCTCCCGCGAGAAGGGCGGCCGCCTTCGTGAAGTGATATTCGGCGCGATACGTGCGCGGTAACCAGGCCGGCCGCGTGCAACCGCACAGGTCCAACGCAGTCGCGGCATCGCCTTCGTGCGCGGCGATCCATGCGCGCTGCAGCAGGAGTCCGGCGCGGCAGATTGAATGCGACCAAGCCGAGAGCTCCAGATTGCGGAGCCGCGCCTTCGCGGCATCCCATTGGCCAAGGTTGTATTCGGCCTCCGCCAGGTTGATTTGAATCAGGCAAAGGGCCATGGCGTCGCGCGCCTTGCGCGGGATGACTGGCTGGGTATCTGCGCGCAGTGCAGCAGAGATCGCGATGGCTGCCCGAGCCGTGCGCCATCGACCACTTGCGAGCGCGAACATCGCGAGAGCCGCAAGACCCATGTAACAGAGAAACAAGGCGATGATCGTGGTGAAGACGGTGCCTGGCACGATGGCGCATCCTCAGCGAGCCTTCGTCCGCTGTGTGTTGAGCCAGGCGAGCGCCGGCTCAGTCGAGATTCCGAACTGTTCCAGCCCCGGGAACACCACTTCCAACAGCGTCTGCGCGAACGTAGACCGCTTGCGCGAAATCGGCAGCACGCCGTAGCGGAGCAACTCCGCCGAATCCAGCGCCGCGTCAAAAGGCTCGAACGTCGCCCCCGCCGCGCCCGCGAGCATCGACGGAATCCAGCGTCCGAGGAAGGAAACCTCCAGGAAAGCGGCCTCGCGCGCGAGATGCGCCCAGCCCATCTGCGAATGACCGACCTCGTCTCGCGCTATCTCGTGCAGCACCTCGCGCACGCGCGGCACGGCGTCCTCCGAGAGCAGCGACGTGACCGTCGCCACACTTTCCGTCTCGGTGATGCAGCACGCCGCGACCGTCTCGTACAACGCGGCCTCGCGCGGACCGAGCGACCGCGGCGCAATCCGTGCGTCGGCCCCACCGGCAACCGGCCCGCCCGCCAACTCCTCGCAGAGCGAGAGATGCCGTCCCTCGTCCTCGGCCGCCTTCCGCATCATCGCGGGGACCGGCGACTCCGGGTCGAACGACAAGATCTCCCCGGCGAGCCGCGCAAAGCGCAGCGACGCCTCGCGCTCCACTCGCGCGCGGAAAGCCCAGGCCTGCTCGACGATCACCAGCCGGATGCGCCTCCGCCGGTGTCTTTCGACGCCGTGCCGCCGTCCGCCGGCGTGCCTGCATCCGGCGCTGGGGCCTTCTTCTCCGCGCCAGCCGCGTTCGCGGCGCAGCCCGAAGACGCGCTGCCCCCGAGGATCGCGCCGCTCACCACCAGCAGCCGGAACAATTTCTTGAAGAGCATGGTCCCCCCAGAGTGTCGGGGACATGATCGCCGCGCGTAGCGCGCATCGTGTCCCCCTTTCCGTACCCTACCTTACCGCTCGACTTCCCGCGGAGGCCGCACGAAGAGCGGCTCGGAAAACCCAGCAAATCCGCGCCCGATCGCGCGCAGCAGCACGCCGACTTCCGACGCATGCTCGGGCCGATCCTCGGGCCGCTTCGACAACAGCCGCCGCGTCAGCCCGCACAACGCCTCCGGCGCGCCCGGA
>VBLM01000151.1:1292-7084 GCA_005879095.1 Deltaproteobacteria bacterium | reverse complement strand
GGGAACGGCGCTAACTAATGTTAAGGTCGGGGCGTGCGCAAGCTCTTCATGATCGTGCTCTGCGCGTGCGCCGCGCCGTTGCCGGCGCCGGACGAGCCGGGCGCGCGCGACACCTACCGCGCGTTGCTCGATGCTGACGCGAAGGGACCTCGCGCGCGGGAGGCCCGCGAGCGGCTGGAGGCGGCCGAGTGGGACAATGCCCGAGCCGCACACACCATCTTCGCGTACCGGCGGTTTCTCAAGGAATTCGAGGACTCGCGGCACGCGCCGGAAGCGCGGCAGCTCCTCGAAGGGCTGCGCTGGACGCAGGCCGACAAGGACGGGTCGGAGACGGCGCTCGCCGCGTATGTTTCCGACGAGTCGCGCGGCGCGCACGCCCAGGAAGCGTGGGCGCGGCTGTCGTCGCTGCGGCTCCTGCAGGCCGTCCAGTCGGGGTCGGCGGTGTCGCTCCGATCCTGGCTGGCCGAGAACCCCGCCGCTGCGGGCCGCGACAAGGCGGAAAAAGCGCTCGACGACGCCGACTGGAGCGCGGCTGGCGACGCCGCGGCGTGGCGGAAATATCTCGACGACCACCTCGATGGCGCGCACCGCCGGGAAGCTCAGGCCCACCTCGACAAGGCGCTGCGCGAGGAGGCCGAGCTGCTCGAAGACGAGGCCGCGCTGCGCAAGCTGGGCGACCCGGCGGCTGCCGATCGACTCGCGTACCAGAGGGCCGCCGCGCTCCTCGACGAGGGCAAGCTGGCGCAGCTCGCGCGCCGGCCGGGGCCGTTCGCCGGCGATGCCGCCCGCGATCTGGCGTTCTTGCGGAAGGATTCACGTCGCGCCGCGCTGCTGGAGGCGGCCGCCCACAAGCTGTACCTGCCGCGCGCGACGCTCGACGAGCTCCCCGAAGAGGCTCCGCGGCGCGCTCTGCGGCTGCGCGAGTGGGCCGCGGCGTTCGACGGCTCGCGGCTGCACCGGATGCTGGCGGAGATGGCTTCGCCGCGCGCGCAGGTCGCGCTCGCCGCGCTCGACGGCGCCGAGTCGCTGCTCAAGACGTTGCCGGACGCCGAGGCCCGCGTGCGCGCGGAGAGGGAGCTGCAGTCGCTGGCGCCGATCGCCGTCGACGCGCCGCAGCTGACGGCGGTCGCGGTCCTGCAGCTCGCGCTGCGGCGGGGCGATGAGGCGCTGGCGTCGGCGCGCTCGGCGGCCTCGCGGAATCCGCGCTCGGCGCCCGCTGCGTGGCTCGCGGCGAGGCTGGAGAGCGAGAAAGCGCTGCAGCAGATCGGACTTCAGATTTTGCGGGCGCAATCGCGCGAGCTGGCGGCGGCGCACGCGGAGGCGGCGCGAGCGGGCGATGCGGCCGGGCTCGGCGAGCTTTGCGCGGCGCTGCGTGGCGCCGAACGTGCGGGCGAGGTCATTCCGGAAGCCAAGGCGGAAGCGGTCTCGATCCGGCGCCAGATCGAGGAAGGACGCGGCGACTGCGCGGAAAAGGCCTTTGATTTCGCGGAAGAGCGCGTCGAGGCTGCACGCGCGCTGGTTGCCGCCGGCTCGCCGATGACGGACGCCGAACTGTTCCAGGAGGCGGCCCGGAGGACCGGCGCGCGCGAGCCGTTCGTGCTCTGCACGGTGACGGCGACGGTGCGGTCCGCGCCGCGCGATGCGGGCGCGAAAATGCTCGTGTCTCCAGATGGTTCCATCGCTGGAACGGTCGGCGGCGGGCCGCTCGAAGCCGTCGTCATCCAGGAGGCGGTCCGGCTCCTGCGCGAAGGGGGTGCGTCCGGCGAGCGGCGATTCATGCTGACGACCGCCGGCGACGCGGCCGAAGTCATCCCGCCCGGTGCACCGATCTCGGAAGAGCTGGGCATGAAGTGCGGCGGCGAGGTGACGGTCTTTCTCGACGCCGGTCACGTCGGCGAGCGGGTCGCCTCGATCGCCGGCGAGATCGGTCTCTCCACCGTCGTGGTCGACGACCGCAAGGACTTCGCGAGCAGCGATCGCTTTCCGAAAGCCGCCGAAGTCCGGTGCGAGGACCTCGGCGCGCAGCCGTTGGGCGGCCTCGTTCCCGGTCCCGCGGATTTCGTCGTCATCCTCACTCGCTGTCACGCGCTCGACGAAGGCGTGCTCGAAGCGGCCCTCGGCACGCGGGCGCGCTACGTCGGCCTGATCGGCAGCAAGCGGAAAGTCGCCGTCATCCTGCGCAACATCGCGCGCCGCACCGGCCGCGATCCGCGCGCCGACGAGCGGCTGCACGCGCCCATCGGCTTGAAGCTCGGCGACAAGACGCCGGGCGAGATCGCCATCTCGATCCTCGCCGAGATCCTCTTGATCAAGAGCAAGGGCGAGCTGGCGCATTCGCGGCTGCCGGCGAAAGAGACTTTGTTGAAACACGCTTGACACTGTTCACGCGTTCAGTATCGTGGCGAGCGTGGAAACCGCGCTCGCCGTACGTCGCTACGAACTGAAGTCGAGTGCGCCGCCGCGCAAGGGGCTGGTCGACTACGACCGCGATCTCTCCGACGAGCAGCGCGCGGTCGCGCTCTGCGATCCGCAGCCGACGCTGGTGGTGGCCGGCGCGGGCTCGGGCAAGACGCGGGCGCTGACGTACCGGGTCGCGCATCTGCTCGAGTCCGGCACGCCGCCGGAAAAGATCCTGCTGCTCACGTTCACCAACAAGTCGGCGCGCGAGATGATGGCGCGGGTCGCCGCGCTCTGCCGGATCGAGACGCGCAAGATGCTATCCGGCACGTTCCACCACGTCGCGCACGGGCTCTTGCGCGACTACGCGCCGCGGCTCGGGTACGCCGATCGATTCGGGCTGCTCGATCGCGAGGACGCGAAAGAAGTGATGGCCAGCGCCACCGCCGACCTCGGCTACGGCGTCGGTCAGCGCCGCTTTCCGCGGGCGGACGCGCTCATCGATCTCTATTCGAGCGCGGTCAACACGCAGCGGCCGCTGGCGGACGTGATCGTTTCCGAGGCGCCCCAGTTCGTCGCGCTCGAAGACGAGATTCTTCGCGTGGCGCGCCGGTTCGCCGAGCGGAAGGCGCAGATGAACGCGATGGATTTCGACGACCTCTTGCTCAACTGGAAGCGGCTGCTGGTCGATCACCCGCTCGCGCGCGAGTCGTTGCAGAAACGGTTTTCGGCGGTGCTGGTCGACGAGTACCAGGACACCAACCGGCTGCAGGGCGAGATCGTCGACGCGATGGGGGCGCAGCACGGCAACGTGCTGGTCGTGGGGGACGACGCGCAGAGCATCTACGCTTTTCGCGGGGCGCACTTCGAAAATATTCTCCGCTTTCCGGAGCGTTATCCGGGCTGCCAGCAGTTCAAGCTGTTGACGAACTACCGCAGCACGCCGCCCATCCTCGCGCTGGCGAACGCTTCGATCGGCTGCAACCGGAAGCAATTTCACAAGGAACTGCGCGCCTTTCGCGAAGGCGGCGTGCGAGCTTCGCGACGAAGGCGAAAAGCTCGGCGACATCGCTGTCCTCTATCGATCGCACTATCAATCGCTCGAGCTGCAGATGGAGCTCTCGCGCCGGATGATCCCGTACGAGATCCGGTCCGGCGTGCGCTTCTTCGAGCAGGCGCACATCAAGGATGTGCTCGCGCACCTCAAGTTCATCCAGAACCCGCAGGACGAGCTGAGCTTCAAGCGGATCGTCAAGCTGGTCTCGGGGATCGGCGCGGCGAGCGCGGACGCGCTGTGGGAAAAGGTGCGCGTCCAGAAGCTGTCGGGGCTCGAGCAGCTCGTGCCGCCGAAAGCGCGCGCGGGTCTGTCCGCGCTGGTCACTGCGTTGCACAAGCTGGACAAGATGCGGTCGCAGCCGAGCGAGATGATCCGCTGCGTCCTCCACGAAGCCGGGTACGCCGAGGCTCTGAAAATGCGCTACTCGAACGCGCAGGCCCGGCATGACGACGTCCTGCAGCTCGCGGACTACGCGCTGCAGGCGGAATCGCTCGAGCAGCTTCTCGCCGATCTGACGCTGCTCGATTCGCTGGAAGCCGAGGACGTGATCGAGGGCGCCGAGCCCGACGAGAAGCTGACGCTCAGCACCGTCCATCAAGCCAAAGGTCTTGAATATCGGGCGGTTTTTCTCATCTGGCTGGCCGACGGTCGGTTTCCGAGCGCGCCGGCGTTGCGGGCGGCGGACGGCGAGGAAGAGGAGCGCCGGCTTTTCTACGTCGCGGTCACGCGCGCCAAGGACGAGTTGTATCTCACCTACCCGATGATGCAGGAGGAGCGCGACCAGGCGCGGCTCTTGATGCGGCCCAGCCGGTTCCTCGACGAGCTGCCCACCAGTCCTCCTCCGTACGAGAAATGGAGCATCGAACTGGCGCCGGAGGTGAACCTGCTCGAAGAATAGGACATGGAAACCGCGCCCCGGCAGGGGCTGGGAACGTTCTTTCGTTCGCTGATCGACTTCGTCGACGAGAAAGGCCTGCGCGAGCAGGTGCGGGCGGCGGTGTCGCCGCAGACGCGGGCGCTGATCGACAAGTTTCCGCGGCCGATGTCGTTTCTGCCCTCGACGCCGATCGACGAGGTCGAGGCGGCCCTGCTCAAGCTGACGAGCGCGGACGTGTGCGTCGAGTGCGGGCTCGCCGTCGCCCGGCCGCTCGGGTGGTCGCTGCTGCAGCCGGTGCTGCGCATCGCCTTCCAGTTCCTCGGCCAGTCGGCGGAACCGATCTTCTCGAACCTCGACCGGTTCTTCTCGCTGGTGACGCGCGGGATCAGCTTCTCCTGGGAACGGGAGGGCAAGGGCGGGACCGTGCTGGCGCGATTCGACGGCCCGGACACGCCCGAGGCCGCTTTCCACGTCCTGCGCGGGTCGCTGCTGTTCGCCTTCGAGGCCTCAGGCACCACGGGTACGGTGACCGCGCCGGAAGTGGTCGAATCGACCCCTTTCGAGGCGGTGGTGCGCTATCGCGTCTCCTGGACCTAGGTGCCCTTGAAAGAGACGGTTTTCTTGCCTCCGGGACGCGCTGCGCCGTAGCATCCGGTCAGTTCCATGCCGCCCGACAAGCCCATCCTGCTCGGAATCGATCTGGGCACTACGAACACCTGCGTTGCGTACGTGCGCAACAAGGTGGCGCGGGTCGTGCCGAGCGACAAAGGGTCGCTCATCCTGCCCAGCGTGGTGGCGGTGAGCGACAAGGGAGACTTGTTGGTCGGCAACGTCGCGAAAGATCAGATGGTGGTCAACCCGCGCAACACCATCTACGGCGTCAAGCACTACTTCTCGTACGAGATCGTCGAGGGTCCGAACGGCGAGGCCGCGGTGGTGCTGGCGGGCAAGGTCTACTCGCTGCCGCAGATCAGCGCCTTCGTCCTGCAGCACTGCAAGCGCGTGGCGGAAGCGACGCTGGGCCAGGAGATCACCGAAGCGATCATCTCGGTGCCCGCCTACTACAACGACAACCAGCGTAACGCCGTCAAAGAAGCGGGGAAACTGGCCGGCTTCAAGGTCAAGCGCATCGTCAACGAGCCGACCGCGGCGGCGCTCGCGTACGGCCTCAACCGCGGCTTCGACCACAAGGTGCTGGTGTACGACCTCGGCGGCGGCACGTTCGACGTCAGCGTGCTCCACCTGCATGGGAACGTGATGGAGGTCATCTGCACCGGGGGCGACACGTTCCTCGGCGGCGTCGATTTCGACAACCGCATCATCGACTACGTGCTGGAGGAGTTCCGCAACGAGACGAAGATCGACCTCACCCAGTCGCCGATCGCGATGCAGCGGATCAAGAACGCCGCCGAGTCGGCGAAGATCGACCTCTCGCTCTTGTCGAACGTGATCATCGAGCTC
>VBLM01000151.1:0-1156 GCA_005879095.1 Deltaproteobacteria bacterium | reverse complement strand
AAGGCGCACCAGTTCTTCGGCAAGCCGCCGCGCAAGGGCGTGCACCCGGACGAGTCGGTCGCGCTGGGCGCTGCTTTATTGGCTGAATCGATGCAGGAGATCGACTCGGTCACGCTGGTCGATGCCCTGAGCATGCCGATCGGCTTCGCGGTGCCGGGCGGGCGGTTCAGAAAAGTCATCGAGAAGAACACGCAGATTCCCTCGAAGAGCAGCTTCCGGCTGCCGCCCGCCAAGGAAGGGAAAGGGCTGGAGCTCGACATCTTCCAGGGCGATGCGGACAAGATCATCGACAACGAATACCTCGGGACGCTGAAGTTCCCGGCCGACGCGGCCGGCCAGCGGGTCAACTTCCTCCTCGACGAAGAGTGCCTCCTGCACGTCACGGTGGAGGGCATCTCCGGCGACACCCGCGAGGTGATGCTGGCGACGCACGATACGCCCGAAGCGCTGAAAGCCGCGTGGCAGGAAGAGGCCGAGCGGCGGCGGCTCGCGGCGGAGCGGCAGACGCCGGAGCAGCCGCGCGGCCTGTTCGCGTCGATCAGGAAAGTCTTCGGCGGCCAGTGAAGTTTCCCTCGCGCGAATGGTGCGAGGCGGCCGCGGTCGCGATGCTGGGCGATCCGGCCGTGACCTCGGCGATCGCCGACTTCGGGCCGGTGGTGGCCGGGATCGTCGTCGAAAAAGGCGGCGGTCTTTCCGAGGACTTCTGCGCGCTGGCGCGGATCGAGCCGGGCAAGCCGGTCAAGCTCTCGTACCCGCAGGACGAGGACGAGCTCGAGGAGTTCGAGCCGGACTACATCGGCTGGGCGTCGTACCCGCTCTGCAAACAGCTCCTCGAGCAGACGATGCTGGGGCTGCGGCCGGATCCGCTGCGGGCCATCCTCGAGCGCAAAGTGCGCTTGCACGGCGACCTCGAGCGGCTGGTGCGCCACGCCGGGCGGCACAAGGGCGCGGGTCTGGACGCGTTGCGCGGCCTCCCCACCGAATTCGTGTAAAAGGGGCCATGGCTTCCAAGACCCTGCGCGAGCGTGCGACCGAAGTCGGGATGAAGGCGATGGGGAAGCTCTTCGAGGACCCGCGGCGGGCGGAAGCCATCGCGTCGGCCATCGGCGGGCTGCAGAAGGCGAAGCAGGCTCTGGACGAGGCGCAGCAGAAAGCG
>VBLM01000742.1 GCA_005879095.1 Deltaproteobacteria bacterium | reverse complement strand
GCCGACCGAATCGAACTCGACACCGTAGCGGCCCGACAGACTCCGTCGCATCTCTTCGATCAACGGCGGCACCAGCGGCCCGCCGGAAGCGAGGTTCCACGGCGCGGTCAGTCGCGGCTCGAGGACGCGCTTGTCGTACATCCGCCGCGTGCGCTGCTTCCAGTTGCGCGCGGCGATGATCTCGTCGAAGAGCGAGTCCGCTCCCGATACCCATTCGGGCTCGAAATCGATCCACGCCGTCTCGTCGAGCTGGATGCGCTCTACGCGCGAAAAGCTCGTGTCGATCGAAGCCGCGCGCCGATCGAAAAGACTCTGCTGCAGTGGCACGTGATTTGGATGCCGGCGCGCCTCGACCGGTGCCGGCCGAGCGAGCGCCACCAACCTAAAGCCGCAGCCCGAACCCGAGTGCCAGTCGAAGAGCGAACGACGGTCCAAACGACGACCGTTGGGTGATCGAGTCCTCGGTCCGGAACAGGTACGTGGAGGCGGAGCCGAGCGCGAACAGGTACGCCCGTCCACCGACGTCGCGGCTGATTCCGGCGGTCGGCGAGAGCTGCAGCGCCGCCGTCGTCCGCCGCGGCGCGACTCCGTTGGTATGGAACCGCTGCACGAGGAGCGAGCCGCCTGCGGTCAGCCCCACCTCGAGCGAGACGACGCCCACGTCCCACACGTGCGCTGCCGAGAGCTCGAAGTCGTACTGATCGATCGACGCCGCGATCCCCGGATTCGCGAACGTGCTGCGGCACCAGCCGAAGCGCGGCGTGATCGTGGCTTGCCGCAGCGCGACCGCCAGCCCGATTGCGCCTCCCGCGCACACGCCCGCGTCGTCGGTCAACCCGCTGCGCGCGCGGCCTTCGAGCTCCACCGAAGTCACCGATCCCGCGCCGCCGCCCTTGCGCACCAGCCGCGCGTACTGCGTGCGCTCGAGGCGCGACTCGTCGAGCCGGACAGCCGCTCCTGCCGGCGCATCGAACGCCCCTTCCAGCAGCACGTCCGGACCGCGGCCGCGCACGAAGTACCTCCCCGCGCGCACGTTGAGCCGGCGCGACTTGTCGCGCGCGCCGACCTCGCCGATCACCGCGCCCTCCTCCGTTCCCTGGAAGAGCAGCCACGTCCGCCCCTCGGGCAGCTCGACCCAGGCGCGGTTCGGCGCGCGAGCCTCCAGCATCGCCAGCACCAGATCGCCCTGCCCGCGCACCTCGTATTGAAAGGTGGGATGCTGCAGTCCCGCCAGCGTCCGGCTCGACGAGCGCAGCGTGGTCTCGTACGCGTAGCGATAGGCCTCCTCCAGCGTGACGCGCCCGTCGCCATTTTCGTCGGCCGCGCCGAGCAGCCCCGAGACCAGCGCGTGGGTGAAGAAGCTGCCCTTGATCTCGTCGGACTCCTGGCTGTCCTCGGACGCCGAGCTGGAGGTGAGGAAGACCGCGCCCTCGCCCGCCACCCGCTCGCCGAGCTGGATGTCGAAGGGCGGAATCGGCGCGCCGCCTTTCACCCGCGTCAGCGCTCCGGAGCGGCAGGCGTCGACGACGAGGAGCCGGAAGCTCGCCGCCGACCCGCGCACCAGCTGTTCCAGCTCGGAGAGGTCGAGCTGCGTCCCGCCTAGATGAAGCGCCCCCGCGTCGGCGTGCCCCGAGTAGTAGACGACCAACACCGTTTGACGCGATGCGGTACGCACGCGCTCGTTGACCGCGATCAGCGTCCGCTGCACCGTCGCCGCGTCCTGCCCGCGCAGCAGCACGAGGTTCTCCGGCCGCACGCCGCCGACTTCCTGCAGCACGCCCGCCATCCGGGCGGCGTCGGTCTCGGCGTACGCCAAGGCGACGTCGGGCGGCTGGCCCACGTCGTTTCCCACGACCACCGCGAAGCGTTCGACCTGCGCGAAAGCGGCCGCAGGCAGGAGCGCTCCGAGCGCAATCAGCGCTTGACGAAGCTCCACCGATTCACCCTGCATCCGCCGGGTTCAACGAAGTTCCCGCCCTCGAGCGCCGCCCGGAGCGGCTCGAGGTCGAACTGCTGCCCATAGAAGACGCCGACGATCCTCTCTTCGCCGACCGTCGCGTCGAGGCGGGTGGCGATCGGCAGCGCGACGTCGCGGCCGGCGCGGACCTCGGTCACCGGGACGTAGACCGAGGCGCGGCCCCGGGGATCGAGGCTGAGCACCGCGACGTACGACGGGACCCGCGACGTCGCCGCGAACCGGATCGCATCGCCCGCCGCGACCGCCTCGCCGGGCTCCACACGCCGCACCAGATCCAGGTGCTGCACGTACATCTCCAGGAATGGCCCGCTCTCGCCCTTGGTGCGGACGCCGTCGATCGGCCGCAGCACGAGCAAGACCGACGCTGCCGCCGCAACCGAGAGTCCGGCCACCAGGCGAGGCCAGATGCGGCGCAGCGGCACCACGCGCAGCGCGGGCAACGGCTCGTCGAGCTGCAGTCCCTTCATCGCCTCGCCGCACTTCGCGCATCCGGCGACGTGCGCACGCACTTCGTCGCTCACCGACTCGCCCATCCGCAGCTTGTCGAGCTGCAGCGCCGAGACGCACGCCGGCCACGTCCTCGCAATCGCGTTCATGCGCTCTCCGCTTGCGCCAGCGATTCCCCGGCGCGTTCCAACAAGTAGCCCACCTTGCGCCGCGAGCAGCCGAGCAGCTCGGCCACTTCGGCGTGCGTCATGCCGTCCAGATGGTGGTACACGACCGCCGCCGCGACCTCGTCGGGCAAGAGCGACAACAGGCTGCGCACTTCCGCCAGCGGCTCGGGACTCGGCGCCAACGCGTCCGGCGGCGGCCGGACCTGAAGCAGCCGCGCTCCCGTCCGCCGGTTGCGGAGCTGGTTCAGGCAGTAGTGCGTCGTCGCCTGGTAGAGCCATCCGACCACCGATGACGCACTGCGTAAGGAGTCCGGCGCGCGCAGCAGCGAGGCGAACACTTCCTGCAGCGCCTCCTGCGCGTCCGGCTCGCTGCCGAGCAGCGTCCGCGCGCGCCGCAGCACGATCTGCCCGTGCGACCGGTACAGCCGCTCGACGTCGACGGTCATGGCGGGCACGCTCCGCCCGCTGGCCCGAGCCCGACCGCGCCCAGGTCGAGCACCAACTGCTCGTTGGGCGGCGCGATCGAGAGCTTGTACGGCTCGGTGCAGAAATCACGCGCGGCCGCCGCATCGATCACACCGCGCTGCGCGAGGTCGCCGACGCAGGCATCGATCTGATCGCTCGGAATGCACTTCGGGTTCACCGCCGTCACCCGCAAGAGGTGAAATCCCTTGTTCAGCGCAGCGCCCAGCCACCATTCGGTCAACGATCCCGCCGGCACGTCGGCGGCGACGTACACGACCCAGTGGTACGCATCGATGCCGTAGTTGTTCGCGCCCGGTGGCGACGCCGCCGCGGCCCCCACTTGGTTGGAGGCGATCCCGTACGGCACTGCCGCCGCGTTGGCGCGCGCCCAAGTCACCTCGCCGGGCGCGAGCGTGCGCCGGGCGGCAGCCGGCGGCGGCTGGTAGAGGTGCACCGTGAACGTCGCCGGAAATCCGGTCTGCACCGGCGCGCGCGTCGCCAGCTCCTGATCGGTGTTCGACGGCGGCGGCCCGCGCTGCCACAGCATCGCCGCCTCCAGCTGTGGCAGCGAGCCCGAGCTGACCACCTGTCCGGTGAACGTCACCAGCGGCTCGCCGAGATAGCCCGAATCCGCCTGCGGATCGCAGGAGAGCACGAGCATCAAGAGGATCGCAGGACGCTTCACCACATCTCCATGGACCGCGAGCACGACTTTCTGGCAACGGCGCCCTTCATTTTGCCCGAATTGCCCGCCCGGCGTTCCTTCAAGGGAAAAGGAGCACGCTCATGCGCCCGATCGTTCTCGTCCTTGCCTTGTTCGCCTGCGGAAAGGGCCAGAACCCGCAGCCGCCTCCGCCAGATGCGGATGCAGCTCGATCAGCAAAAGTCGTGGAATTCCGGCGGTGTAGCGGCTACGGCCGGCGGAGCCCCCGCGGCGACCCCTGCGCCCTCCAGCGCGCCTTCGTCCTACACGACCACCAACACGCAGGTCGCGGGGGTCGACGAGGCCGACTTCGTCAAGAACGACGGCACGCGTATCTTCGTCCTCTCCGGCCACCGACTGTTCAGCGCCACGAGCTGGCCGGCGGAGAGCCTCGCCGTCAAAGGCAAGCTCGACATCGAGGGCTGGCCGAGCGAGATGTTCCTCGACGGCAATCAGATCGCCGTGTTCTCCAGCATCTGGACGATGCAGCCCGTCTCGCCCAACCTCTGCGCGCT
>VBLM01000743.1 GCA_005879095.1 Deltaproteobacteria bacterium | reverse complement strand
GCTCGGCGCGCACGACTACCTGTCGAAGCCGTTCAAGGAGAGCGAGCTGCTGGTGCGCGTGCAGCGGGCGCTGGAGAAGCGGCGGCTGCTGGTCGACGTCGGGCTCTTCTCCGACGAGTTCCGCCAGCGGTACAAGCTCGACGCGCTGGTGGGACGGTCGGCGCCGATGCGCGAGCTTTTGACGCGGCTGGTGCGGGTGGCGCCGACCGACGTCACGGTACTGATCACGGGAGAGAGCGGCACGGGAAAGGAATTGATCGCGCGCGCGATCCACGCGAATTCGAAGCGCGCGACGCGGCCGTTCGTACCGGTGAACTGTGCGGCGATCAGCGAGACGCTCCTGGAGAGCGAGCTGTTCGGGCACGTCAAGGGCGCCTTCACCGGCGCGGTCAAGCTGCGGCAGGGGCTTTTCGAGGAGGCCGGCGGCGGGACGTTCTTCTTCGACGAGATCGCCGAGACCACGCCGGCCTTCCAGGCCAAGCTCCTGCGGGTGATCCAGGAGCATGAGATCCGGCGGGTCGGCGACAATGCGTCGATCCACGTCGACGTGCGCGTGATCGCGGCCACCAACCAGGATTTGAAAACAGCCATCAACGAAAAGCGCTTCCGCGAGGATCTCTTCTATCGATTGAACGTCGTGCCGCTCCATGCGCCGCCGCTGCGCGAGCGGAAAGAGGACCTGCCGCTCCTGGCGCAGCACTTCCTCGATCGCTTCAATCAGCGCAACGGAACTCGGCGCACGCTGACGCAAGGTGCGCTGCAGAAGATGGCGGCGTACGACTTCCCCGGCAACGTGCGCGAGCTGGACAACACCATCGAGCAGGCGGCGGCGCTCACTCACGGCGAAGAGATCGAGGCGGATGACGTCTTCGTCGCGCTCGACACGCCGCCGAGCGGAGTGCATACGCTCGCGCAGGAGGTCGACAAGGCGGAGAAGGCGGCGATCGAGACCTCGCTGGCGCGAAACGAGGGTCAACTGGAGCGGGTAGCGCGCGAGCTGGCCGTCTCGCCGACGACGCTGTGGCGGAAGATGAAACGGCTCGGCCTGAGGAAAGATTGAAGAAGAAGCCGTTCAACAACCCGTTCGGAAAGGTGAAGCTGCCGGAGAAGGCCAGGCCGCCGCCCCCGCCCCCGCCGAAGAAGACGGCGCCGCGACGCGAGACGCTCAGCGAGGACGAGATGTGGTCGGTGGCGGTCGACGGCGCGCGGCCGCTGCCGGATCGCAGCGCGCGCGTCAAGCCGGGACCGCAGCCGCTCTCGGTCGTGCCGGCGCGGCTCGACCCGGAGCTGGAGGCCTACGACGAGCTGCGCGCGCTGGTCACCGGCGAGGTGGAGTTCGACATCTCCGACAGCGACGAGTTCATCGAAGGCCACGCCCACGGCCTCGACACGCACGTGGTGCGCAAGCTGCGTCGCGGGGAGTTCGCGGTGCAGGCGCACCTCGACCTGCACGGGCTTTTGAAGGACGAGGCCAAGGCCGAGCTCGCCGGGTTCCTCACTCGATCGCGCCAGCAGGGCAAACGCTGCGTGCTGGTCGTACACGGGCGCGGCCTGCATTCGAAGGACCAGGTGCCGGTCCTGAAAGAGGCGGTCAAGCGCTGGATGGCGACCGAGCGTTTCGCGCGGCACGTGCTCGCCTTCGCCACCGCCCGCCCCCACGACGGCGGCGCCGGCGCGGTGTACGTGCTGCTCAAGCGTCAGTAAGATGGCGCATGCGGTTCGTCTGCGTGCTCTTGTGCCTGTACGGCTGCAGGAAAGCGGCTGAATCCGCGGGACCCGAAGTTCATCTGCCGAGCCGGATCGTGATCGGCGCGACGCTGCCGGTGAGCAGCGCGGAAAGGCAGACGGCGCGCTTCTATCGCGAGGGATACGAGCTGGCCGTCGAGGCGGCGAATCGCGCCGGCGGCGTCGCGGTTTCCGGCAAGCGGATTCCCATCTCCCTCGAGTTCCTCGACGACGGTGGCGATCCGTCAGGCGCGGCGGGACAGATTCGGACGCTGATCGAGGAAAAGAAGGCTTCCTTCCTGCTCGGCAGCGCGTCTGGCGCGGTGGTCGAGGCGCAGAGCGCGCTGGCCGAGGCGCGGCACATTCCGTACGTCACCGCCGCCGGCGAGAGCAAGGCGCTCTTCGAGCGCGGGCTGAAGTACTTTTTCGGCCTGCAGGCGCCGGTGCAGCTGCTGGCGTACACGCAGATGCGCTGGATCGACGAGCAGCAGAAGGCGCACAAGCTGCCCTCGCCGTTGACGGTGGCGGTGCTGGTCGAGGACAGCCCGCGCGGGCGCGAGTTCGCCCAGGGCGTGCGCGATTTCGCCGCCAAGACGCCGAGCCGCCGCACTTCGTACCGGGTCGTCTTCGACGAGACGTTCCCGGCCTCGCAGCAGGATTTTTCCGCGCCGCTGCAGCGGCTCAAGGACGCGCGCGCCGATGCGTTCCTCGCCGATTCCACACTCAGTGAATTCCTCACCCTGCGCCGCCGCTATCTCTGGCTCGGCCTCTGCCACAAGGTGATCAGCTACGGCGCGCACGGAGGCGAGACACTGGCGTTGGAGGAGTTTGGTTTCCCGGGACTGAGCTACATCCTCTCGGCGGTGTGGTGGAGCGCGCGGCTCGCCAGACGCGGCCTCAACAAGCAGTTCGCCGACCAGTTCAAGGAGACGTACCACCGCGATCCGGACTGGTACGGCGCGCTCGCGTACGAGGCGGCGCGGGCGTTGATCGCAGCGATTTCGGCTTCCGGCGACGCGCGACCGGACTCGGTGCGGACGCAGCTGGCGACGATGAAGATGGAATCGATCCTGC
>VBLM01000741.1 GCA_005879095.1 Deltaproteobacteria bacterium | reverse complement strand
GTCGCAGTCCTCCTGCGCGACGCGCTCGAACAGCTCCCGTGCGCCGTCCAGATGCACCTCACCCGAGATCCGCAGCACGCAGCGGCCCGTCTCCTCGATGCGATCGATGGTGTGCATGTCACAAACGTTTGAATTCCGGGCGCGGGCCGGTAGCCTTGGACGGTGTCCCCGGTGATGAACCGTCGTGTACGGATCGCCTTGCTGGCCGTCAGCGCGCTCTTCGCGGCGGCGCTCATCGCGTTCGGCGTGGTCGCGCTCGGCTGCCCGCCGGTCGAGTCGCTGCGCGATTACCGTCCCCCGCAGGCCAGCCGCGTGCTCGATCGGGACGGCAAGCTGCTCGCGCGCCTGGCGCCCGAGGAGCGCATCGTGGTGCCCCTGGCAGCGATGTCGCCGATGCTGGTGCGCGCCTTCCTCGCCATCGAAGACCAGCGCTTTTTCGAGCACCACGGGATCGACTGGCGGCGCGTCGGCGGCGCTCTCCTGCGCGACCTGCGGACGTTCTCGCCGCGCGAAGGCTCCTCGACCATCACCATGCAGCTGGCGCGCAACGTCTTTCCCGACCGGCTGACCCGCGCGCGCACCCTGCGCCGCAAGCTGGCCGAGATGATCGTCGCGCGGCGGATCGAGCAGCAGTTCAGCAAGCAGCAGATCCTCGAGATGTACCTGAACCAGATCTACCTGGGGAACGGCTATTACGGCGTCGAAGCGGCTGCCCGCGGCTACTTCGGCAAGCCGGCGAACGACCTGACGCCCGCGCAGGCGGCGATGCTGGCGGCGCTGCCGAAAGCGCCCTCCAACTATGACCCGCGCCGTTTCCCCGATCTGGCCTTGAAGCGCCGCAATCTGGTGCTCGGTCAGATGAGCAAAGCGAACGTGATCAGCGCGAAAGAGGAAGCCGCGGCGCGAAAGACGAAGCTGCGGCTGCGGCCGGGCGAGGAGGAGGGCGGCGCGCCGTGGTTCGTGGCCGAGGTGCGACGGCAGTTGCACGAACGGTTCGGACCGGACGCCGAGACGCAGGGCCTGCGGGTGCGCACGACGCTCGATGCGCAGCTGCAGCACCTGGCCGAGCGCGAGCTGGTGCGCCAGATCGTGGCCGTCGAATCGGGAAAGCTCGGGCGCTTTCCGGGCAAGCGTTGCGCGGGCGACGCCGAGGAATGCCTCGAGGGCCTCTTCGTCGCGCTCGAGCCGCAGAGCGGCGACGTGCGCGCGCTGGTGGGCGGACGGGACTACGAGTTGAGCGAGTTCGACCGCGCCAACCAGGCCCGCCGCCAGCCGGGATCGACCTTCAAGGCTTTCGTCTGGATGGCCGCTTTGCAATCCGGCCTTCCGATTTCGGCGCTGATCGACACCTCGAAAGCCGCGCCCGGCGAATACGCGCCTGCCGACGGGCAAGCGCCCTCGGATCGCCCTCTGACGCTGCGCGAAGCGATGCGCATTTCGTCCAACCGCGCCGCCGTCGCGCTCGGCGAAAGGGTCGGCGTGCAGAAGGTGATCGACGCCGCTCGCGCCTGTGGCATCTACGACGACATTCCCGCGTATCCCTCGACGTTCCTCGGCGCTGCCGCGATCGCGCCCATCAGCCTGGTCGCCGCCTTCGCGCCATTTGCCAACGGCGGCACGCGGGTGATGCCGCGCTTCATCGACGAGGTCCAGAGCGCGACCGGCGAAGTGCTCTGGAGCGAGCCGCTCGCGACCGCGCCGGCGCTCGATCCCGGCGTGGCGTTTCTCATGTCGTCGCTCTTGCAGGACGTCGTCGAGCGCGGCACCGGCACCGCCGCGCGCGCGGGCCTGCCCGGGAACCTGCCCGTGCTGGGCAAGACCGGCACCACCAACGGCGCGCAGGACGTGTGGTTCATCGGCGCCACGCCCGGCCTCGTCGCCGGCGCCTGGCTCGGCTTCGATCGGCCGCGCTCACTCGGTCCGGCGGCCACCGGCGGAAGACTCGCGGCGCCGATCTGGGCGCGCACCATCGCGGCCTGGCAGCGCGGCAAGCCGATCCCTGCTGCGTTTCCGCCGCCGCCACCGGGCGTCGAGCTGCATGAAGTCGACGTGCGCACGGGCGGCCTCGCCACCGCCGGCTGCCCGCGCAGCCAGGTCGTGGGCGAGTGGTACCTGTCCGGCACCGAGCCCGGGGAGTGCGCCGAGCACGCCGGCGGCCTGTCCGGTTTCATCCAGCGCACGTTCAGCGGCTGGTTTCACTGAGCGCCTCTTTCCT
>VBLM01000740.1 GCA_005879095.1 Deltaproteobacteria bacterium | reverse complement strand
CGCTCGGCATCGAGTCGTAGTGGCCGGTCATCACGATCGCCTGCTTCACGCGCGCCGCGTCGGTGCCGGGGACGACGACGCCGAGATTGACGATCTCGACCGGCGCCGGAATCCGCCTTCCCACCGGCGCGGTGAAGCGATCCTCGAACGGCTTCACCCGCGCGCCCGGCTTGCGAGCGATGGCGGCGAACTCGCCCGCCAGCCACTTGCGGGCGGCGCCGATGCCGCGCACCGGGTCGTTCGGATCCGAGATCGTCAGCCGCGTCCCGAACGAAACCAGGCGCGCGACCGTGCTCTGCATGCGCGCGGCGTCGATGCGCTCGACGATCTTTTCCACCCGCGGGTCTTTTCGCTCCTGTGCGAATGCAGGGGCCGCGAGCAGCAGCACGAACAGCGCTTTCATGCATTGCTCCTTCGTTTGCGCCAGAGCAGGTAGACGGGAAGGCCGGCGATCGTCAACGCGAGGCCGATCAGGCTGTGTCCGGGATCGTGCAGGAAAGTGGCCTGGACGACGAACAGGCAGATGGCGATGAAAACCAGCGTGGTGAACGGGTGGCCGGGCATCGAGCTGGTCTCGCCGCGCCTGCGGAAGACGAAGATGCAGGCGGCGGTGAGGGCGAAGAAGATGAAGTCGATGGAGACGACGTAGCGGACGATGATCTCGAAGGTGCCGAGCAGCGCGATGAGCGCGGCGAGGGCGCCCTGCAGCACGATGGCGGTGACCGGCACGCGGGTTTTTTCGTGGACTTTCGCGACCGCCGCGAAGAAGACGCCGTCCTCGGCCATCTTGAAGTAGACGCGCGGCGCGGTGAGGATCGACTGGCTCAGGAAACCGAGCGAGGAGATGGCGATGCCGGCGGCGATCAGGGCGGCGCCTTTTTCGCCGAGGGTGGCTTTGGCGACGTCCATCGCGGGGGCGGCGCTCGCGGCGAGCTTTTCCAGGCCGAGCACCCGAGTGCAGGCCAGCGCCACGCCCGTATAGAGGAAGATGACGCCGAGCACGCCGGCGACGAGCGCGCGCGGCAGATCGCGGCGCGGGTCTTTCAATTCGCCGGCGACGAAGCAGGCCGTCTGCCAGCCGCCGTAGGAGAAGAGGACAGGGATCAGGGCGGTGCCGATCGCGCCCTCGTGAGCGGTGGAGACGGCAGCGCTGGCGTGTCCGAGGAAGAGACCGCCGCCGATCAGCGCTGCGAGCACGGCGATCTTGGTCACCATCAGCGCGCTCTGGACGCGGCTGCCCGCGGCCACGCCCAGGCAGTTGATCACGGTGAGCAGCGCCATCGCGAGGGCGGCGATGAGGCCCTCGTGGATGCCGATGCCGGACAGCTGCGCGAAGTAGCGGGCGAAGGTGATCGCGCAGGCCGCCATGCCGCCGGTCTGGATCACGACCAGAAGCGCCCAGCCGTAGAGGAACGCCAGCGCCGGGTGGAAGGCTTCGCGCAAGTAGACGTACTGCCCGCCCGCCTCCGGCCGTTTGGCCGACAGGTCGGAATAGACGAACGCGCCGAGCAGCGCCGCCACGCCCCCGAGCAGCCACGCCGCGAACATCTTCGGCGCACTTCCCGCCGACGCCGCCACGATGGCTGGCGTGACGAAAATCCCCGACCCGACGATGCCCCCCATCACCACCATCGTCGCGTCGAACAGCCCGATGCGGCGGGCGAGATTCGGGGACACAATACTTATTTCCGACGAATGGCCCATGCCCGCCCGTTTCCGCCGACGAGGAAGATACCGGGCGCGATCGACTGGGGAAACGACGGCGGCGGCTCGCCGGGCAGCGCCGTCCATCGATCGCCGTCGCGCTGCAAGAGCTCGTACGCGGCGCCGCCCTTCCAGGCCGGCCTGCCGGGGCCGAGCGAGATCTCGCCTTCCTCCTGGCTCTCGTCGGCGAGCGCCTTGACCAGCGCGTCCCAGTAAGGCTGCGTCGCGGCGTACGCGGTGGAGCCGGCGATCCCGCTCAGCGGCAGGCCCCCGTTGAACCGCGCAACCAGGCGCATCGGGTCGACGAACGAGAGCAGCACTTCGGGCGAAAGAACGCGCGGCGCCGCCGCCTGGCTCTGCTCCGTCGGCGGATGTCGCGGCAGCCCGCGGCTCCGCGACTGCTGAAAAGAATTCGGGGACACAATACGTATTTCCCGGTACCGCGGCGGCGGGCGCGAGGGCGGCGGCTGCGTCGGGCCGACGGTCGGAGATAAGTATTGTGTCCCCGAATCTCCGACTTTCGGCCGTAGGGCGAGGGCGGCGGGCATGGGGAGATCGTCCAGTCGGGACCAGGTGGTGCCGTTGTCGGAGGAGCGCCAGGCGAGGGCGGCGGCGAGAGGGCCTTTGAGCAGTTGGTCGCGGCCGGGAAAGGGGCAGGCCTCGCGCAGCACGGCCGGGGTCACGCCGCCGCCCTTCATCTGGCGGTCGGCGGCACCGGCCAGGTCGGGGTAGCGGCGCATCAGCGCGGCCGCCTGGAGGATCGGCTCGGCTGCACTGGCGTAGAGGGCGCCGTCGTGCAGGGCGATCCAGGCGTCGAGGGCGAGGCCGGTCCGTTTCCAGAGGCCGCCGCCGTCCTGCGTCGCGTAGACGCCGTCGACCCCGGAGCCCCAGGCGACCGCGCCGGGGGCCGGGGCGTGCGCGTCGACCAGCTTGAGGGCCGAGACCGCCTCTTCCGAGCTGAAGTCGAGCAGCGCCTTGAAGCGGGTGAGCAAGTCGCCGTGCGGCTCGGAGCGGATGGAGACGTAGACGATGTGCGGATGCGCCGGGTCGGCCGCGATGCTGCGCGCCCGCCAGACGGAGCCGGCCGGGACTTGGAGATTCACCGTGCGCCAGCTGCGCCCGGCGTCGGTCGTCACGTAGAGCTGGCTTCGCCCGGCGACGTACAGGGCCCCGTCGGCGCCGAGGGCCATCGCGTCGAGCCAGTCGCCGGAGCGCACGACTTCGATCCAGGTCCAGCTCTTTCCGCCGTCGTCGCTCCAGTAGACGCGCGTCGCGCCGCGGGCCCAGATGCGGCCCTTGCCGAAGACGACTTCGCGTAAGTCGAAGGAGCCGGGCGCGAACGTCCAACTCGCGCCGCCGTCGCCGCTCGCGTAGATCCCCGCCTCGGGGCTCACCACGGTCGCGAGCACGGTGGCGCCGTCCGCGTAGACGCGCCCGATGGTGCCGTCGTCGCCGGACGACTTGAAGAAGAGCAGCCTGGTCTTTTCGTACCGGACGGGGATCGGTGCGATCTCACCCGAACCGGAAAGCGGCGGCGGCGGCAGCACGCGATAGCTGGCGCAGGCGGCGCAGAGGACGACC
>VBLM01000736.1 GCA_005879095.1 Deltaproteobacteria bacterium | reverse complement strand
CTGCCGTGAAGCCCGCCGTCGCGCCGGCGTTGGCGCCCGAACCGGAACCAACGCCGGAGTTCGAGGCGCCCGCGCCGGAAGAGGCCGCTCACTCCGAGACGGCGGCGCCCGAGGAACCTGCCCGTGAAGAACCGCCCGAGGCGGAAGAGCCGGCCCATTCCGGGGTCGAGGCCGAGGGCGCCGAAGAACCCGCAGCGGGCGCGTTCGACAAAGCGCCACCCAAGGGCCTTCTCATCGGCGTCGGGGCCGGCCTCGCGGCGCTCTTGATCGCCGGGGCCGCGCTGGTCGCGGTGAAAAAGCTCGGTAAGCATCCGCCTCCTCCGGCGGCGGTGGAAACTCTCACCTCGGCACAGGCGGAGGCCGACAAGGACACGCTCGCGTCGATCGCCACCGCCGAAGGAAAGGCGAAGGACGCGCTCGACGTCGCCGGCCCGAAATCGTACTTCCCGCAGGCGACCGCGACGCTGGCGCGCGTCGACATCCAGTGGGCCGACGCATTCAACGACCAGGCCGCGCTGATCAACGCCAAGGGCGGGGACGGGGCCGACGCGAAAGCCGGCGAGTTGCAGGCGCAGGCGAAGACGAAGCTCAAGGCCGCCTTCGACGCCATCTCCGGCGCTCTCAAGGGCGATCCGAAATCGGCCGACCTCCAGCTGGCGCTCGCCGACTACTACCGCGCGCAGCGGTCCAACTCGAACATGAACAAGGCGCTCAAGTCGGCGCAGGCGCTCAAGGCCGAAGACGCGCGCGTGGCGCTGGTGCAGGGCCTGGCGCTCGCCCAGGAGGAGGAAGGCGCGGAAAAGGCCATTCCCAGGCTCAAGGCGGCGCTGGCCGCCAGCCCGCAGAGCGCGCGGATCCATTTCCGTATGGCGATGGCGTACCAGGCCATGAAGGACGACGCCAATGCCGCGGCTGAGCTGAAGGAGACGCTCAAGCTCTCGCCGCAGCACGAGCGGGCGAAGATGGCCAGCGAACAGGCGACCGCGACAGCGGACGGGAAGTGAGATGACCAACGACAGGAAAGCGAGCAAGACCGAGGACGAGTACTTCGCGCGCGAGGATGCCGAACGGATCCGCAAGCTGCACGCCGAGGAGATGGCGCGGCTGTCGGCCGGCCAGCGGGAGGCGCTCAAGCAGCAGCACGGCGGCCGCTGCGCGAACTGCGGCGCGCTGATGGTGCCGGAGCAGATCTCGGGCGCCAGGATCCTGCACTGCCCGAACTGCGGCGGCGCGTTCCTCGACCGTACTTCCTGGGAATTCATGCACTCGCACGCCGAGCCGCACAGCGTGATGGGCGCGGTGCTCAACTGGTTCAAGTCGGCGAACAAGCCGTAAGAGGAGTTTTTTCGTGGCAATCGATCGCGCGCAGGTGAGGCACGTCGCCCGCCTCGCCCGGCTGGCCCTGTCGCCCGAGGAGGAGGAGCGCTTCGCGGCGCAGCTCGGGCACGTGCTGGAGTACATCGAGCGGCTGTCGGCGGTGGACGTTTCGGGGGTCGAGCCTTTGAGCTTCGCCGGCGACGAGAAGGCCGGGCTGACGCTGAGGGACGACGCGCCGGTGCCGAGCCTGCCGCGGGAGAAAGTGCTGGAGCAGGCGCCGCAGCAGGACGGAAAGGCGTTCGTGGTGCCGAGGATCATCGAGTGAGCCGGACGCTGTCGCAGATTTCGGATGCGCTGGCCGCGGGCGAGGTCGCGCCCGAGGCGCTGCTCGAGCAGTCGCTGGCGCGGATTCGCGCGCTCGACGGGAAGCTGCACGCCTTTTTACGGTTGACCGAGCCGCAGGCGCGGGCGGCGGCAAAGGCCGCCCAGGAGCGGCGTTCAAAGCGGAAGCCGTTGTCACCGCTCGACGGCGTGCCCATCGGCCTGAAGGACATCTTCTGCATGGAGGGCGTGGAGACCACGGCCGGCTCCCGCATCCTCGCCGGTTACGTCCCGCCCTACGACGCGACGGTGGTGCGCAAGCTGAAGGCGGCCGGCGCCGTCATCGTCGGCAAGCTCAACATGGACGAGTTCGCGATGGGCTCGTCGACCGAGAACAGCGCGTTCGGGCCGACGATGAACCCGTGGGACCTCTCGCGGACGCCGGGTGGGTCTTCAGGCGGCAGTGCTGCGGCCGTGGCGGCGCGGATGGTGCCGGGTACGCTCGGCACCGACACCGGCGGATCGATCCGCCAGCCGGCCGCGCTGGTCGGCTGCGTCGGCATCAAGCCCACCTACGGCCGCGTCTCGCGGTATGGCGTGATCGCGTTCGCCAGCTCGCTCGACCAGGTCGGGCCTTTCGCGCAGGACGTGCGCGGCGCCGCCCTCCTGCTGCGCGAGATCGCCGGCGAGGATGTGAACGATCAGACGTCGTCGCGGCGGCCGGTGCCCGACTACGCGGCGGCGATTTCCAAAGGCGTGCGCGGACTGCGCGTCGGCGTGCCCCGCGAGTATTTCGGCGAAGGGCTCGATCCGCAGGTCGAAAAGGCGGTGCGGGCGGCGATCGAGAAGCTCCGCGCCGCGGGATGCGAGGTGCGGGAGATCTCGCTGCCCAACTCGCCGCACGCGATCGCGACGTACTACATCGTCGCGACGGCGGAAGCGTCATCGAACCTTGCCCGCTACGACGGGGTCCGCTACGGGCCTCGGGCGAAAGCCGGACAACTGCTCGAGATGTACGAGCGGACGCGGGCGGAAGGATTCGGCGCGGAAGTGAAGCGCCGGATCATGCTCGGCACGTACGCACTCAGCGCCGGTTATTATGACGCCTACTATCTGCGCGCGCAGAAGGTCCGCGCCCTCATCCGGCGCGATTTCGACAACGCATTTGCAAACCTGGATGCGGTCGTCTCGCCGACCAGCCCGACGACGGCGTTCAAGCTGGGCGAGAAGATGGACGACCCGCTGGCGATGTACCTGAACGACGTCTACACCGTGCCGGTCAATCTCGCCGGGTTGCCCGGCATCTCGGTGCCGTGCGGATTCGATAACCGCCGATTACCGATCGGCGTACAGCTGATCGGGAAACCGTTCGACGAAGAGACGCTGTTGCGGCTCGGGCATGCCGTCGAGCCGCGCGAGCACCAGGAGCCGCTGTAAATGCCGGTCGCCGATTTCGAG
>VBLM01000148.1 GCA_005879095.1 Deltaproteobacteria bacterium | reverse complement strand
TTCTTCGTCTTCGCCCTGCAGTGGGAGGCGCTCTCCTACGCCCACGACGCCTCTTTCGCCGCCGGGTGGACGCTGGGCCTCTACGCGCTGCTGGTCGGCTTCTCCGCGCTGTCTCTGCGGGTCCGGGTCATCTCCGCGACGGCGGCGGTCTCGTTCGTGCTGCTGGCTATCTTGCAACGCCAGGCGCACGTCGACGCGGTCGGCATCGCCGGCAGCGGCATCGTGCTGGCGCTGGTGGCGATGGCCGCAGCCTCGGTCGTGCGCGAGATCGACCGCGTGGTCGCGCGCCTCGTGGTCAACGAGGTCAGCCACGAGGAGCTGCGCCGCGCCCAGACCGAGGCGGAGACGCTCACCCACCTTCTCGTACACGACATGAAAGGACCTCTGACCGGCCTCATCGGCATGGCGGAAGTGGTGGCCAGCGAGGTCCCGCCGCAGCTGCAGGCCGACGTGCGGATGATCGAGGAGCAGGGTCGCCGGCTGCAGGCGATGGTGGGCGATCTCCTCTCCATCGCCCGGCTGGAGCGCGGGGTCCTCCAGTCGGCACCGGAGACGGTCGACCTCTCGGCGCTGCTCGCCTCGCTGGCCGATTCCTACGCGGCGGCGGCGCGGCAGTCGGGGGCGCAGATCACGGCCAGCGTCGAGGGCGGCCTGTCGGCGACGCTGCACCGGGAGATGGTCCACCGGCTGTACGACAACCTGGTGCTGAACGCGCTCGACTTCGTCCGGCCGGGCGGGCGCATCGAGGTCGCGGCGTGGCAGGATTCAGGCGAGCTGCGCCTCGCGGTGCGCAATACCGGCGAGCCGGTGCCGGCCGAGGCGCGGCTGCGGCTGTTCGAGAAGCACGCGGCCACCGCGGGGCGGCGGCGGCACAACCTCGGGCTGGGGCTCTACCTCTGCCGGCTGGTGGCGGTGGCGCACGACGGCAACATCGAGCTGCTCGAGGAGCCGGGCTGGGCGGCGTCGTTCGTGGCCCGGCTGCCGGTCGAGGCGCGCAAGGCCGTGATGCGGCTCTCGCCGCTGGCGTCGGTCACCCCCGCCGGCGCGCACTGAAGAGCGGGATCACCTTGCCTTCCGGCAGAGTTTCGCCACTGCCTGGAGCAACTCGCGCCTCGCCTCGCGCGGGAGGGCTTCGACGAACCCGAGGATTTCGATCCCCTCTGGCGAGATGCCGTACTGCGGCTTCCAGCCTTTGCCATCCATGGGTCAACTGTCCGCACGAAGCGGCGCTGCGGCATCCGTCTCGGAGGACAGGCAGCAAAGCAAGCGCCTGCCGGCGCGTTCCAAGCACCCGGTTCTAGTTCTGGTTCTTGTTCTTGTTTGAGCTCGTGTTCCAGTTCTGGTTCAAGAGCACAAACAAGAACAAGACCAAGAACTAGAACGGGGTGCCTAGAACGGCGCCGGCAGGCGCCAGAAAAAGGCGGCGGATCCACCTGAAGGATCCGCCGCCCCGGCCGCTCGTGGCGTGGGGGGGACGCCTACGAGCAGCCCATCGAGTTCCCGCAATTGAGGCACTTGTAACAGGTGCCGTTCCGCACCGTGATGTGCCCGCACGTGTCGCAGAACGGCGCATCGCCGGAGAGCTTGCCGAGGAGCGCATCCTGCGCGGATGCCGCCCGCCGCGCCGGATCGAGCGGCGGGCTCGACTTCTGCGCCGCCTTCGCCGCCACCGCCGGGCTCGCCTGGGCCGGCTGGTGGTGCACGATCGGGTCGGCCGTCTGCGCCGTCTGCGGCGTGGTCGCGGCCTCCTCCGGCGTCACGTGGGCCAGGTCGTCGCGCTTCAGATATTCGACGCCGAGCGCGCGGAACACGTAGTCGATCACGCTGGTGGCGAACTTCACCCGGTCATGCCCCTGCACCGGTCCCTGCGGCTCGAAGCGGGTGAAGACGAACTGCTCGACCAGCACGTCGAGCGGCACGCCGTACTGCAGCGCCATCGAGACCAGCATGGCGAAGCAGTTCATCACCGACCGCAGCGCCGCGCCCTCCTTGTGCATGTCGATGAAGATCTCGCCCAGCGTCCCGTCGTCGTACTCGCCGGTGCGCAGGAAGACCTTGTTCCCGCCGACCTTGGCCTCTTGGGTGAGACCGTGGCGCTTGGAGGGCAGACGGCGGCGGACATTCGCCAGCAGCGGCGCCGGGGCGGACTTGGCGGCGAAGGCCGCTTCCGCCATCCGCTGCGCCTGCTCCGGAGTCAGCTCGGGGATGACCTTGACCAGCGCCTCGGCCATCTCGCGCACGTCCTTCGGCATCGGAACCCGGACCGTCTGGTCGCCGGCCGACAGGGGCTGCGAGAGCTTCGATCCGTCCCGATAGAGCGCGATGGCCTTGAGCCCCAGCCGCCACGACTCCCAGTGGATCTTCTCCACGTCGGTAACCGTCGCGTCGGTCGGCAGGTTGATGGTCTTGGAGATGGCGCCGGAGAGGAACGGCTGGGCGGCGGCCATCATCCGGACGTGACCCATCGGCTCGATGTAGCGGGTTCCCAACGGGCCGCAGCGGTTGGCGCAGTCGAAGACCGGGTAGTGCTCGGGCTTCAAGTGCGGCGCGGCCTCGACCGTCTGGCGGCCGCAGACGACCAGCGTGGCCTGGTCGATCTGCGCCTCCGTGTAGCCGAGCTTCGCCAGCACCGCCTTGCCCTTGGCGTTCGCGTCGAGACCGAGCCGTTGCAGGCAGGCCGCGCCGAGGATGTGCGGGGCGAACGCGGCGCGCAGGTCGAACACCGATTCCAGCGACTTCTCGACCTTGGCGACCTCGGCCGCGAGCAGGCCCCGCGTCTCCAGCTCGGCAGGCGCGAACTCGGGCACGCTCTTCAAGGACGCCGTGCCGCGCACGTAGTCGACGATGGCCTGCACTTCGGCCGGCCCGTAGCCGAGCTTCTTGAGCGCCCGCGGCACCGACTGGTTGACGATCTTGAAGCTGCCGCCCCCGGCCAGCTTCTTGAACTTGATCAGCGCGAAATCGGGCTCGACGCCGGTCGTGTCGCAGTCCATCAAAAGGCCGATGGTCCCGGTGGGCGCGAGCACCGTCGCCTGCGCATTCCGGTAGCCGTGCTGCTCGCCGAGCGCGACCGCCCGGTCCCAGCACTCGTGGGCGGCGGCGATCAATCCGGCAGGCGCAAGCGCGTGGTCGATGTTGTTCACGCTCGCCTGGTGCATGCGCATGACTTCCAGCATGCTCTCGCGGTTCTGCGCGTAACCCTGGAACGGCCCCTTCGACGCGGCCATCTCGGCGGACAAGGCATATGCCTCGCCGGTCATGATTGCGGTGATCGAGGAGGCCATGGCCCGGCCGGCGTCGGAGTCATAGGGCAGGCCTTCGACCATC
>VBLM01000031.1 GCA_005879095.1 Deltaproteobacteria bacterium | reverse complement strand
GCGGTGAGAGAAGCCGCGTCAGGGCCCGTGCATCGCGCCCTGCCGTACTCGGGCGCGCAGCCGCGCGGCGAAAAGCAGGCCATGGGCAGATCGTGCGCCTGCGGGCGCCTCCTGCCCTCACAGGAGGGCGGAGAAACGCGTGTTAATCGATTGCGATGGAATCGACCTCCGCGCGTGAACTCGACCGCCGCCTCGCAGACCTGGTTCGGAGCGAGCGGCATCTCGTAGTCCAATTTGTCGTCGAGCTGGCCGGCTTCGCGAGACGGGAGCTCTACCGCGAGCTCGGATATACGTCGCTCTTCTATTATTGCGTTCGCCAACTGGGGCTTTCGAAGTCCTCGGCATTCAGGCGATCGGAAGTGGCTCGTCTCATCGCGCGGTTCCCTGTCATCGGGGAACAGCTCGCAGGAGGCCGGCTGTCGATTCGGGTCCTGGTGGAGCTGCGCGAGGTCCTGACCGAGGAGAACCATGCCGAGGTGCTCGCCCGGGCCGCGGACAAGTCGCAAGAGGAAGCCCAACTCCTCGCCGTCGAATACCAGCCCAAGCCCGTACCGAGAGACGTCGTTCGGGTATTGCCACTGCCGCCCGCTCCGCTCGCGTCCACCGTGGTTTCCGCGGAAACCAAAGCGCTTCCTTCTCCTCCCGAGGTCGTCAAGCCGCTGACGCCGGAGCTCCGCCGCCTCAACGTCACCGTTTCGGCGGACTTCATGGCGGAGTTGGAGCAAGTGCGTGCCGCGCTCTCTCACCAGTGCCCCGAGGGAGATTTCGAATCAGTGGTGCGCGAGGCCTTCAAGCTCGTTCTGGAGCGGGATCGCAAGCGCAAGGCGCTGACCGACCGGCCGCGTACGCAGTCGAAAGCTCCCGGCGAGAACGATCGCTACGTGCCCGCCGCGGCCAAGCGCGCCGTTTGGGAGCGCGACCAGGGACGCTGCACCTGGCCGATGGGAGACGGAGATGTGTGCGGCTCGACGCACCGGCTCGAGTTCGACCACGATCTCGAGGTCGCGCTCGGAGGCAAGCCTACGATCGGAAACATCCGGCTGCTCTGCAAGAGCCACAATCTCATGAAGGCCGAGCGACATCTCGGCCGGGATTTCATGGCGAAGTTCCGGAAAGGCAGCTCGGCCGAGCGAGACACCTCTAATCGCTAACCTGGTAGCGGCGTGAACCGGTCAGGTTCTCTGTGGCGAGGTACTGGTGGGGCAGTAGCGTTTTGGGAGGCGAAGCCAGTCCAGGGGGGAGCGAGTTCCACCCCGGTGGAGGCGCCGCAGGCGCCGGATCGACCATGCGTCCAAGAAGGACCAGGGGTCAAACCAAGCGAGGGGCGCAATCCCGATCTATGCTGTGCGCGTGCTCACGGGCCGGGCCACCGCCGAAGGGACCGCGCGCTTCCGCGATTCGAGCGGCGCAGTGCCGGGCCATTTCCGCCAGGCGATGGGGCTGTGGCTCTCCTCGCTCGGTATCGGTACGTACCGTGGTCGACACCGCCATCAACTACCGCAACCAGCGCAGCGAGCGGGCGGTGGCCGTGGCGTTGCGCGAGAGCGGCGTGCCGCGGGAGCAGGTCGTGCTCTGCACCAAGGGCGGATATTTGCCCTTCGATCTCAAACGTCCGCACGACATGCACGCGTACATCGAGGAAACCTGGATCAGACCCGGAGTGCTCAAGCCGGAAGAGCTCGTCGACGGCTGCCACTCGCTCGCGCCGCGATTCCTCGATGACCAGATCGAGCGCAGCCGCCGGAACCTGGCGGTCGAGTGCATCGATCTCTACTACCTGCACAATCCCGAAACGCAACTCGGCGAGGTGCCGCGTCCGGAATTCCAGAGGCGGCTGCGGGCGGCGTTCGAGTCGCTCGAGCGCGCCTGTACCGACGGGCGCATCGCCGCATACGGCCTCGCCACCTGGAACGGCTTCCGCCTCGAGCCCGACGATGCCGGAGGTACTTCGAACCATTTCCGCGCTGTCCAGCTGCCCTTCAACATCGAGATGGACGAGGCGGCGATCTTCCCCAACCAGGGCGGGAAGACGCTGATCGAGGCGGCGCGGGAGGCGGACGTCGCCGTCTTCGCCTCCGCCAGCGTCCTGCAAGGGCGGCTGACGCAGAAGCTGCCGCAGCCGGTGCGCGATCAGCTGGCCGGCCTTTCCACCGATGCGCAGCGGGCGCTGCAGTTCGCCCGATCGGCCGTGACCTGCGCGCTGGTGGGCATGAAGACGGCCGCGCACGTCGAGCAGAACGCGGCCCTTTCGCGCGTTCCTCCGCTGAGGCAATAGACATGGCCGAGCTGAAATCCGGGCGCATCGTCGAGTGGCACCGGCTTTCGGCGACGCTCTCACTTTTCCGGCTGGTCGGACCCGAGGGCGCGTTCTTTCCCCCCTACGAGCCGGGCCAGTACATCGCGCTGCGCCGCGAAGACTGCCTGCTCACCCGCAAGGTGAAGGAAGGCGACGAGATCCGCTACGTCCCCGATGTCGACGAGGCCGGCGTCCAGAAGCGGGGAACGGTCACCCATTCGTACTCCATCTCCTCGGCGCCGTTCGAGACGACGGCGGGGAATTACCTCGAGTTCTACGTGGTCCTCGAGCGCGATCGCGAAGGCGTGCTCGGGCGCTTCACCGAGTCGCTCTTCCGCGGGGTCGAGACGCACACCAACGAGCGGCTCGCCTATCTCGAGCGCATCGTCGGCGATTTCACGCTCGCCAAGCGGGCCAAGGGCTTCGAGCACGTGCTGATGGTGGGAACGGGAACGGGCCTCGCGCCGTTCGTCTCGATGCTCAAGCAGCTGCACTTCGACGCCCAGCGCGGGACCAAACCGCCGGCTCGTTATACGCTCCTGCACGCCAACCGCACGTTCGAGGAGCTGGCCTATCACCGCGAGCTGCTCGAGATCGAAGCCGCGCAAACTTTCGACTTCGTCTATGCCGCCTCGGTGAGCCGGCCCACCGCGCGCGACCTGGCCGACCCGCAGATCGGTACCGGCCGCGCCAACAACATCCTCCGCCAGGTCTTCAGCCTGCCGCCGCGGGAGGAGGCCGCGGTCGTCCCGGTGACGCCGCGCGAGCGTCCGCTGGCGCTTCTTCAAGAAAGGATCGACCCGGCGCGAACAGTCGTGCTCACCTGCGGCAATCCGAACGTGATGGCGGATATCGCCTGGATAGCAGGGCAGACCGGGATGCGTTTCGAGAAGGAAGATTGGTGATAGGCTTGATGCCATGCCGGGGATCGAACGGTATGTGACCCGGGACCTGCTCGGCCTCCCCCCCTCGGCCAGCTGCCGCGAGGCGGCGAGGCTGATGGCGGACAAGCGCATCGGCGCGGTGGCGGTCATCGAGGGCGTCAAGACGCTGGGCATCGTCACCGAGCGCGACCTCGTCTACGGCGTGCTCGCCGCCGGCGAGCTGTGCGACGCTTCCATCGTCACGGCGATGCGGAAGGATCTTCCCGTCATCACCCTCTCCACGACGGAAGCGGAATGCGCCGATCTGATGCGCGTCAATTTCACCCGGCATCTCTTAGTGGCGGAGGAAGGCGCGGTGGTGGGCATCATCTCGATGCGCGACGTCATCCGCCTGATGCTCGACGAGAAGCAATGGCTGATTGACGAGCTGCAGATCTACATCTCCGGCCGGTAGCGCCACCGCAGCCAGGGGGGACCATGAAAGTCGTGGTCCGGAAGTTCCGGCGACCGTCGAGAAGATGGTGGCCGCCGGCATGGAGGTGTGCCTGCAGTCGGCGGCGGGTCTGGCCGCGAGCTTCTCGGACGCCGACTACCAGGCCGCGGGCGCCGCGGTGGAGGCCGACCCCCGCGGCGAGGTGCTGCTCAAGGTGCAGCCGCCCTCGCCGGAGGAGCTGGATCGCCTGCCAGCCGGTACCGTGGTGATCGCCTACAGCCTGCAGGGCCGGCGCGAAGAGGTGGCGCGGCGCAAGATCGTCGGGTTTTCCCTCGATCTTCTCCCGCGCATCGCACGCGCCCAGAGCATGGACGTGCTCAGCTCGATGGCCAACATCGCCGGATACAAGAGCGTCCTCCTCGCCGCCAACGCGCTGGGAAAGTTCTTCCCCATGCTGATGACCGCGGCGGGGACGGTGCTGCCGGCGAAGGTTTTCGTCCTCGGCGCCGGCGTGGCCGGGCTGCAGGCGGTCGCCACCGCCCGGCGGCTGGGCGCGCTGGTCAGCGCTTTCGACATCCGACCC
Source organism: Deltaproteobacteria bacterium (assembly GCA_005879095.1). Classification (GTDB taxonomy): domain Bacteria; phylum Myxococcota; class Myxococcia; order Myxococcales; family 40CM-4-68-19; genus 40CM-4-68-19. Next base: position 2,185 of record VBLM01000031.1, on the reverse strand, counting down.
GCCGTCAAGGAGCAGGTGGAGAGCCTGGGCGCGCGCTTCGTCGCGGTGGGCCTCGACGAGCACGCCGAGGATGCCAAGGGCTACGCCAAGGAAGTCTCCGCCGACACCGCCCGCAAGGAGCAGGAAGTTCTGCTCCAGGAATTGAAAGTGACCGACGCCTGCATCACCACCGCCCTGGTGCCCGGCAAGCGCGCCCCTGTGCTCGTCACCGCCGACATGGTTAAGGCGATGAAGCCGGGATCGGTGATATCTGGCCGCGGAACAGGGCGGCAACTGCGAGCTGACCGAGCCGGGGAAGGAGATCACCGTGCAGGGCGTCACCATCATCGGGCCCGTCAATCTGCTCTCGGCGATGGCCTTCCAGTCCTCACAGCTCTACTCGCGCAACGTGCTCGCCTTCCTCCTCCACCTCTACGACCGTCAGGCGAAAAAGCTCTCCATCGACCGCGCCGACGAGATCGTCAAAGCCACCTTGATCGGGGAACTGCCATGATCGACCTCGGCCTGATCGGCGACCTCTACGTCTTCGTGCTGGCCGGTTTCCTCGGCTATCAGGTGATCTCGCGGGTTTCCCCACTCCTGCATACCCCGCTGATGTCGGCCACCAACGCCATCTCCGGCATCTCGCTGGTGGGCTCGCTGGTGGTCGCGGGCGGCGGCTACAACAAGGTGAGCACAGCGCTGGGCTTCATTGCCGTCACCGCCTCCACCATCAACGTGGTGGGCGGGTTCCTCATTACCGACCGCATCCTCAAGATGTTCCGGGCGCGAAAGTAATGCAGCGCGACCTGCTGCAGCTCTTCTACCTGCTCTCCGCCATCCTCTTCGTGATGGGGCTGCGCGGTCTCAGCCACCCCAAGACCGCCCGCCGCGGGATGTTCCTCGCCGAGCTGGGGATGCTGCTCGCCATCATCGGCTCGCTCCTGCACCACGACATCATCGATTACAAATGGATCGCCGCCGGGCTGGTGCTGGGAACGCTGATCGGCGCGCCGATGGCGATCTGGATCCCGATGACCGCCGTGCCCCAGCGCACCGCGCTCTCGCACGCCTTCGGGGCGCTGGCGGCTTCGCTGATCGGAATCTCCGAGTACTACCGGCACGGCGCCGCGCTGGGCTCGGTGCGCGTGGGCGTGATCGGCATCGAAGTGATGCTCGGCTCGCTCACCTTCACTCCCTGCTGGCGGGAATGCTGGCGCTCATCGTCGCGCTCATGTTCGTCCCCAGCGCCACCGCGGCCTTCTACTCCATGGTGGGGCTGGCCTTCTTCTTTGGCGTGCTCCTCATCCTGCCCATCGGCGCGGCGGACATGCCGGTCGTCATCGCGCTGCTCAATTCCTACGCCGGCCTCACCGACGCGGCGATGGGGTTCATGCTCGACAACAAGATCCAGATCATCACCGGCTCGCTCGACGGATCCTCCGGATTCATCCTCTCCATCCTCATGTGCCGGGCGATGAACCGGTCGATCACCAACGTCCTCTTCGGCGCTTTCGGAAAGGTCCAGGAACAGCCGGCCGGGCTTCTCGAGGCGGCCGCGAAGCGGACCATCCGCCAGTGCTCGATCGAAGAAGCCGCCGAGATCCTCGGCACCGCGCGGTCAGTCGTCTTCGTCCCCGGGTACGGAATGGCCGTCAGCCAGGCGCAGCATCGGGTGCGGGAAGTGGCCGACATGCTCAAGAAACAGGGCGTCCAGGTCCGCTACGGCATCCACGCCGTGGCCGGCCGCATGCCGGGGCACATGAACGTGCTCCTCGCCGAGGCCAACGTTCCGTACGACGAGCTGTACGACATGGACCAGATCAACTCGCAGTTCCCCGAGACCGACGTGGTGGTCGTCGTCGGCGCCAACGACGTGGTCAATCCCGCCGCCAAGCGGGTGAAGGGGAGCCCCATCTACGGGATGCCGATCCTCGAGGTGGAAAAGGCCCGCGTGGTGATGGTCTGCAAGCGCAGCCTGGCCCCGGGCTTCGCCGGGATCGACAACGAGCTCTACTACAGCGACAACACGCTGATGCTCTTCGGCGACGCCAAGGAGACGATGGTCAAGCTGACCTCCGCGCTCAAGTCCTGAAGCGCTGCGTCATGACTGCTGGCCGGAGGCCCCACTAGTGTCTCCGGCGACACGCGGCTGTGCCGCCTTCGGTGAGCCCATGCACAACATCGATTTTTCAGTCGGGATCGG
>VBLM01000149.1 GCA_005879095.1 Deltaproteobacteria bacterium | reverse complement strand
CAAGCGCGAACCGCTCCTCGACGGCGAGCGCGACGGCGACGAGCAGCAGCATCGCCAGCTTCACGTCGGCGTACTGGTTCCAGGCGAGCGTGAGCAACTCGGGTGTCCCGTGCAGGAGGAGCGCCGCGGCGAGAGCGATCGTCGGCCCGCGCCGCGCGCTGACCGCCGAAGCGAGCGCCGCGACGCCCGCAGCCGCGAAAAGAAAGGAGATGGCGATCGGCACCGCGGCCGTCCGGTTTCCCAGCGCGAACCAGCCGTGCGCGACCAGCGCGGGGAGCAGGATCGGGTAGTCGGGGTGCTGCGCGGGCAATTCCGGCGAGAAGACGAGGCCAGGCTGGTGCGGAGCGGCGAACAGCGCGCGCGCTCGGAGGTTCCAGATGGCGACCGCGTCCCAGCCGCCGTCGGGATAGCGGACGCTCTGCTCGAGGAACAGGGCGGCCACGACCACGGCCGCGCCGGCGGAAACCGCCCGGTGAACGTTGTTCACCCGGCCTCTCTGAACAAGTGAACGCTGTTCACCAAACCGCCACGCGACCCCCGCGGCGGCCAGCAGCGCCAGGTCCGCTCCGGCTCCGGTCGCGCCGAACAAGAGCAGCCCCGCGCTCCACGCCGCTCCTGACAGCGCAAGCCCCAGCACGACCGCACCCGGCCCGCGCAAGAGCGCGAATCCACAGGCAAAAGCCGCCAGGACCGCGAGCGCGATCAATCCTTCTCCAGAAGGGCCGTCCCCGGCGACGCCCGCCGCACGACGTGCAGCCGCCACCGCGCGCAGATGGCCTCGATCTGCCCCGGATCCTGCACGTCCGCGACCACCAGCCGCGCATTCGGCCCTTGCAGCAGCAGGTTCGGCGCGAGCGCGTACAACGCCTCGTAGTACCGCCGCTGCGCATCCCCGCCGGCGACATCGGTGAGAAACCCCGCCCCCTCCCCCGCCGGCAGCGTCAGCCCCGCATACCGGTCGTCCACCCGCGTCGTCCGCAGCGGCCCCGCTTTCCAGAAGAAAACCGAGACGTCCCGCAGCAGCCCGGGCACCGCGAGCCCGAGCGCAAGGAGCCAGAGCCTCGCCCGCCTGCCCGCAATGTCAGACCCCGCTGCTACCGTCCGGTTCATGGTTGAGAACCTCGCGTCCTCCCTTTATCCTGCTCGGTCCCCATTCTTCAGCAAGGAAGTCATGGAGCCCGATTCCATCCTCGTGAAAGGCGCCCGCGAGCACAACCTCAAGGGCATCACGCTGGAGATCCCCAAGAAGCGCCTCGTCGTCTTCACCGGCGTCTCGGGGAGCGGCAAGAGCTCGCTCGCCTTCGACACGCTCTACGCCGAGGGTCAGCGCCGGTACGTCGAAAGTGTCGCCGACCATCTCCATCGAGCAGAAAGCGGCCTCCAACAACCCGCGCTCGACGGTGGGAACGATCACCGAGATCCACGACTACCTGCGCGTCCTCTACGCCGCGGTCGGCAAGCAGCACTGCACCATCTGCGGCCGCCGGGTGGGAAAGCAGTCCGCGCAGCAGATCGCCGAAGAGCTGGCCAAACTGCCGGAAGGGACGAAGCTCACCCTGCTCGCGCCGCTCATCGAGCAGCGCAAGGGCGAGCACAAGGAAGTCCTCGCCGACGCCCGCAAGCGCGGCTTCGCCCGCGCCCGCGTCGACGGCGTCATCCGCGATCTCGACGAGGACATCGACCTCGACAAGAAGCGCAAGCACGACATCGCGGTGGTCGTCGACCGCATCGTGATCAAGGGCGCCGACTCGCGTCTCTACGACTCGGTCGAGACCGCTTTGAAAGAGGGCAAGGGAGTCCTCCAAGCCCTGACGCAGCTCAAGGGTGGGGGCGAAACCCACAGCATGTACTCCGAGCACCTCTCCTGCCCGGTCGACGGCATCAGCTTCCCCGAGCTCGCGCCGCACAGCTTCTCCTTCAACAACCCGCTCGGCATGTGCCACGAGTGCAACGGCCTGGGAACGCGGCCGGAGATGGACCCGGACCTGATCGTGCCGGACGTGACCAAATCGATCCGCGGCGGCGCGGTCGAGCCGTGGACGCACGCGCTCGAGAAGCAGGGCGGTTGGACGTTCCGGATGATCGAGTCGCTCAGCCAGTCCTTCAAGGTGCCGCTCGACAAGCCCTGGAAAGACCTGCCGCGCGAGACGCGCGACCTCTTGCTCTACGGCTCCGGCGACGAGACGATGAGCATCCGCTGGAGCGAGGGCGGACGCAGCGGGACGTACCGGACCTCGTTCGAAGGCATCATCCCGATGCTGATGCG
>VBLM01000739.1 GCA_005879095.1 Deltaproteobacteria bacterium | reverse complement strand
TCCTTGAAGGTCTTCGACTTGCCGGAGCGGCGGCCGAGCACCTTGAAGACGTGGTACCCGTAGGGCGACGCGACCACCCCCGAGATCTTTCCGTTGCCGAGCGTAAAGCAGGCCTCGTCGAATACCTTCGGCATCGTCCCCTTGGGGAACCAGCCGAGGTCGCCCCCGTTGCGGCCGTCGGGCGAGGTGCTGATCTGGTGGGCCAGCTTGTCGAACGAGGCTCCGGCGCGCAGCTGATCGAGCACGCTCTTGGCCTCGTCGGGCGTGCGGACGACGATCTGCAGGCAGTGCACCGCGTCCGGCGTCTCGAACTCGGCGTGGTGCGTGTCGTAGTACGCGCGCACCTCGGCCGGTGAGGCGCGTTCCTTCCCCGTCTCTTCGGCGATGTATTTGGCGGCGAGGATGTGCTCGCGCAGCTCTTCCGAGAGCTGCTCGATGTTCTGCCCTGCCTTCGCCAGTTGCTCGCTGAAGGCGGCGCCGCCCTTGCGCGCGTCGTCGGCGAGCGCGTCGGTCGCCCGCTGCACCTCGGCGTCACTGACCTGCATGCCGGCCGCTTTCGCCCGCTGCAAGACGATGGTGCGATCGATGAGCCCGTCGAGCAGCGCCCGCCCCAGCTTCGGCACGTCCTGCGCAGCCACCTTTGTCTCCCCTTCATCACCTCGCCGCACCCGATCGAGCTCGACCTGCACGCGCGACACCGCTATCGGCGCGCCATTGACGACCGCCGCTGCCGGCTGCGGAGGTGGTGGCGGCGGAGCAGCGCGGCGGCAGGCCGAAAACACAAAGAGGCCGATCGCCGCGAAAGCGATCTGGCCTCTTCGTTGGACGAGCGACTTCATCAGCGACTAGTTACCGCCGATTTTCGAGGCGGCGGTCGGCGGCGTAACGGCCGGGTGCAGCGGCACCGGCGGAGCGGCGTTCGGCTGGTGGCCCTGCATCGGATTGAGGCCCACCGGCGGCATCATCCCCGGCTGACCCTGCGGCGCGCCCTCGACCACGACCTTCTCCAGCTCGGCATCGTTGATCGCGACGGTGGTGTTCTGGCGCAGCTTCTTCATCCAGTCGTCGTATTCGTCGCTGCGGCGTTCGCGCGCCATCCGGCCGCGGATCGAATCCTTGCTCTCGTCGAACGATCGGTTGGGCGCCACGGTCTTGACCTGCAGCTTGACCAGCTCGACGCCGGCCGGGGTCTCGATCGGTCCGCCCTTGTCGCCCGGATTCTTCAGGTCGAACGCGGCGGTGGCGAGCTCGGAGCTGTACGCCTTGGCCAGCTCCTCGTGGGAGAGGAAGCGCAGGTCGCCGCCCATCGGAGCCGAGAGCTGGTCCTTGCTCTCCTTCATCGCGGTGGTCTGGAAGGCGTTCACCTCGCCCTTCTTCTCGCGGGCGTCGATGTCCTTGAGCAGCGCCACGGCCTTCTTGCGCGCTTCGGCCTTCTCTTTCGGCTCCTTGGCCGGCAAGAGGATGTGGAAGACGCGCGCGCGCTCCGGCTTGACGAAGTCGTCGAGGTGCGCGTCGTAGAACTTCTTCAGATCGCCCTCGGCGATGTCCTGGCCGGTCAGCTTCTCGTCGAGCTGGTGCTTGATCAGCTCCTGGATCATCGCCCGCTTCATCTGTTCCTTGACCGCCGGGCTCTTGTCGTAGCCCTGCCGCTGCGCTTCCTGCGCGAGCAGTTCGTTGCGGATCAGGTTTTCGAGGAACTCCTTCTTCCGGTCGAGCGTGTTGTAGCGCGCGCGGAGGAAGGGGCTGGTCTCGTCGAGCCGGTGCTTCAGCTCGTCGGCGGTGATGACGTCGTCACCCACCTTGGCTACCACGGGGCCCTTGGCCTCGTTCTTGTGGCAGGCGGCGGCGAGCGAGAGGGCAAACAGGATCGCGGAGAGACGGGTCTTCATGTACGCACGGCTCCTTCGAAAGGGCGGGGCGGGAATATCAGAGCAAACAGCCCTCGGAAAGGTTTACTTCCGCCCGAGCGGTCTCAGGAAGCACATTTGCGCAGGTCCTGGAGCAGCGAGCGGGCGGCCTCCAGCACGGGCGTCTGCTCGGCGATCGAGGCGACGAGCTCCATTCCCGGCGTCAGCCGATAGCGGCCTTTGGCCTTGGCCACCAACTGGGCGAGCTTGACGGGATCGAGCGCCGCGTCGGGTCCGAGCTGCAGCACCAGTCGGCCGGGCCCGCTCTTGAGGCCGCGCATCCGCAGGGCGCGCAGCTCGTTTTTCAGGGACATCACCTCGACCAGCGCATCGACCTCGGGGGGTGGCTCGCCGCACTGATCGCGCAGCTCGCCTTTCACGTCGTAGAGGGCCTCTTCGGTCGTGGCCGAGGCCAGCCGCTTGTAGAAGAAGAGCCGCTGCTGCACTTCCGTAGAAGAAGAGCCGCTGCTGCACTTCCG
>VBLM01000735.1 GCA_005879095.1 Deltaproteobacteria bacterium | reverse complement strand
TCCGCGCTGCGCTGGGCCGGCTGCAACCGCCGGCGGCCTCGCGTCGGCCGCGGAAACCGGACGCGCGGGCGTCGGCGGCCGATCCGCCCGATCGCCTTCCCGAGCCCGGCGACGCCAAGGTGCGCGCCGAGCTTCTGCGGAAGCTCAAGGCGCTCGATTCGGCTCCTTGACTGCATGGCGGTCCCGTGGTCTGAGGGCGGGATCCCGGAGGCGCCAGCGTGTCCGACATCCAGACCGACGAGGGATTCTTCAGCGCCCGCGATGGCTTGCGGCTTTTCTGGCACACCGCGCGCGCGCCCGCGCCGGTCGCGCACGTGGCGGTGGTGCACGGATACGCGGAGCATCTTGGCCGTCATTCCGAGGTCACGCGGGCGCTGGTCGACGCCGGGTATACCGCGCACCTGATCGACTGCCGCGGTCATGGGCAGAGCGGCGGGAAGCGCGCGCATGTCGCTGCGTTCGACGATTATCTCTCCGACCTCGAGCTGTTTCTCGCGCGGATCAAGGAGCAGGCCGCGGGGTTGCCGGTGTTCATCCTCGGCCACAGCCATGGCGGGCTGATCGCGGCGCGGTATCTGCTGGACAAGCCGGAGGCGGTGCGCGGCGTGGTTTTGTCGTCGCCGTATTTTCGGTTGAAGCTGCAGGTTTCGCCTTTGAAGATCATGGCCGGCAAACTGATGTCGCGCATCCTGCCCAGCTTGCCGATGAAGAACGAGCTCAAGGCCGAGCAACTGACGCGGGACGTGGCAATCCAGAACGCGACCAAGGCGGATCCGCTGTACCAGCAGATCGCGACACCCGGCTGGTTCACTGCCTCGAATGGCGCGCAGGAGACGGTGATGCGGCGGGCGACGGAGTTCGTCACGCCGTTTTTGCTGCTCTTCGGCGGCGCGGATCCGATCGCCGACCCGGCGGCCGGGCGCGAGTTCTACGAGGCGGCGACGTCGAAGGACAAGCAGCACAAGCAGTACGACGGGCTTTTGCACGAGCTCTTCCACGAGCCGGAGCGCGACATGGTCTTCAAGGACCTGGTCGGCTGGCTCGACGAGCGCGCGCGCGGCGCGGCCAGGGCTGCGGCAGGGAAATGACCGAGCGGGAGCGGCTGCTCGGGCTGTTGACGCGGCTCGCGTACGAGAAGCGCAAGGTCGTGCTCTCGTCGGGGCGGGAGAGCGATTTCTACATCGATACCAAGCAGGCCTCGCTGACGGCGGAAGGTCACTATCTGGTCGGACGGCTGGTGCTGGCGGAGATCCGCGAGCACTTTTCCGCCGCGCAGGCGGTGGGCGGGATGACGATGGGCGCGGATCCGATCGCTAGCGCGGTCTCGCTGACGAGCTTTCTCGAGCGGCCGCCGGGGATGCCGGCGTTCTACGTGCGGAAGGAGCCGAAGGCGCACGGGACCGCGCAGTGGCTGGAAGGGAAGAAGGCGATTCCCGCCGGCGCGGCGGTGGCGGTGGTGGAAGACGTGGTCACCACCGGTGCCAGCACGCTGAAAGCGGTCGATCGCGTGCGGAGCGAGGGCTTTCGCGTACTCGGGGTAGTGGCGCTCGTCGATCGGGAAGAGGGCGGGCGGGGAGCGGTGGAAGGGGCCGGGGTAGCGCTGCGGGTCCTGTTCCGCCGGAGTGATTTTCCATGAAACGTCTTCTGCTTTCAATCGCAATAGTTGCGCTTGCAACTATCGGCTGCCGGTCGCTGCCGTTTCCCGATCCGCACCTGGAGGGCGAGTACGGCAAGGCGCTCAAGCGGTGGACGCGGACGGTGACGCTCTACAGCGGCCTGGAGACGCGGGCGTTCGCGCGGGTGGTGTATCTGTCGCCGGAGTTCGTCTTCGCGCAGGCGCAGCAACTGTCGAGGATGCGGGCGGAGCTGCCCGATCAGGCCGCCGAGACGCTGGCGCGGATGCGCGAGGAGTACCGGCAACCGAGCTTTTTCGCGATCGCATACATGCCGGATCGGTCGGCCAACGACTGGAACGAGCCGATCTCGGTGTGGCGCATCGCGCTCAATATCGGTCTGGGCGAGCGCGCGCCGGATCGAATCGTTCGCATCGAGCGGCCGTTCAGCGCCGAGCTGCGCGCGCTCTATCCGTATCTCGACGAGTATTCGACTGCGTACGTGCTTCGCTTTCCCGAGCCGACCCCGCCGCAGATGGAGACCAACGTCACCACCGCGCAGGTGCCGCCGCCGCGGCCGATGGAGAGCTTCATCCCGGCGGAGGCGCACCTCGTGATCGCGGGGGCGCTGGGGAGGATGTCGTTCAACTGGAGGCTCGACGGAGGGCCGGAGCTGCCGTCGGAGGGGAAGGGCGGGCCGGAGGAGCGCCCGGCGACGACGCCGAAGTAGGACGGACACGGGCTTTACCGCGGCCACGCCGACGGAGCCGGTCTGCCTCTGACCAACACGGTATCGCGCGGTTCGATCTGACCCGGCGAGGACAGCGTGTAATGCAGGCCGCGGCTTTCGTGACGCTCCTGCGCGCAGGCCACGATCAGGCGGGCCACGTCGGCGAGGTTGCGCAGCTCGAGCAGATCGCGGGTCACCAGATAGCCCCAGTAGTACTCCTGGATCTCGCCGACCAGGTTGTCGAGCCGGCGCTGCGCGCGCGCCAGACGTTTGTCGGTGCGGACGATGCCGACGTAGTTCCACATCAAGTGGCGGATCTCGTCCCAGTTCTGTTTGACGATCACGCCCTCGTCGGGAGGCACCGCGCTGCCGGGATCCCAGTCGGGCGCCGCCGGCGTTCGCGGCGCGTCGGCGGCCAGCGTGCGCGCCATCTCCGCCGCTCGGTGGCCGAAGACGAGACCCTCGAGCAGCGAGTTGGACGCCAGCCGATTCGCGCCGTGAAGGCCCGTGCAGGCGACTTCGCCGATCGCGAGGAGACCCGGGATCGACGTCTGGCCGAAGAGGTCCGTGCACACGCCGCCGCAGACGTAGTGCGCGGCCGGCACCACCGGGATCGGCGTCACTGCCATGTCGATGCCGAAGGCGATGCAGGTCGTGTAGATGTGCGGAAAGTGCTCGACGAGAAAGCCCTTCGGCAGGTGCGTCATGTCGAGGAAAACGCTGTCGTCGCCGCGCCGCTTCAGCTCCGAGTCGATGCTCCGCGCCACCACGTCGCGCGGCGCCAGCTCGCGCCGGGGGTCGTAGCGCTCCATGAACGCTTCGCCGGACTTGTTGCGCAGGATTCCGCCCTCGCCGCGCAGCGCTTCCGAGATGAGGAAGTTCTTCGCCTGCGGGTGGTACAGGCAGGTGGGG
>VBLM01000738.1 GCA_005879095.1 Deltaproteobacteria bacterium | reverse complement strand
AACGGCGCGGAGAGGCCGCCGGCAGGACCGCCGTTGTTGCGGCGTTCGTCGGCGACATGCGTGAGCAGGACGAAGAAGCACAAGCCCGCGGCATCGGGCGCGAGCACGTCGACGCGCTGCGGGAGAAGCTTGCCTTCACCGTCGCGCCAGGGCCATAGCGCCGCGCCGGGTCCAGACGCGAATCGCGCCAGCAATGCCTGCGCGTGCCCTGCGGTGCGGCCGTTCTCGGCGTTTCGCCGCAGTCGCTTGCGCGCGTTGCCCGACGCCGCCTGCACCAGGCTCGGCAGGTACGCGCCACGCTCGTCGCCGCGACCGGTCGGATGCGGCGACCACAACCGATCCTCGACTCGTTCCCACGCCGCATCGTGCGCGAGGCCGGCATGACGGAACGCGGCATACACTGCTTGCGAGATCTTCAGCACACGCACGAGCAGCGCGGCAAACGGCTCGGCACGCAGCGTCCGCTGGCCCACGCCGTGCAAAACTTCTCGCACCGTGGCGCGCGAATTGCGCGATCCGGTCAGCCGCTGCGCGACGTTCTCCAGCTCCGACATCGCGCGCAACAGCGCCCACATCACCGCCCGGCCTTCCGCCCTGCCCAGCGCGAGCGCCGCCTCGGCGAGCCACTCGCGGGTCGCGATCGGTACCGCCGGCTGCGCGCGCTCGCACGCCCGCCAGGTCTCCGGCTGACCGACCAGGCGAATCGCCCGGTCCGCTCCGGGCCCCAGCCGGTCGCGCACCGCGCGGGAGAAAATCAGCTCCGGCTCCAGATCACTCCGCCGCCGCCCGCGGGTCGGAGCGCGCGAAAAATAAGAAGCCAGAGCGATTCCGGACAGGTTTACGCCGCCGCGGGCCTCGTAGGCGAGGCGCAGGCACGATTCCAGGTTCGGCAGCCGCTCCATGGTGTTCCGACTCCAACCGTGACCGCTCCCGGGCGTTGGCGGTCACGCAGCAGTGCCGTTATGAGAAGTGACCGTGGAATCGCGCCGGTTTCAGATGAGGTTGGACGAAGCCGGGGGCAGCGGAGTTCCGGCCGGCGTGGTCGAGGTCAGTTTCGAACAGGCCGTTCCTGAAGCGCTGCGGCACGCTGTCCTGGAAGGGCTCGACGACGCTCCGGGACTCCTCGCGGAGGCCTTGCACGTCGCTCCGCCGCGGCGTCCGTACCAGCGCGTCGAAATCGCCTTGCACCCTGGCGATGGCACGCAGGGAGAAGCGCTCGTGCTGGGGGCGGGAGCGATCCGGCTGACCATCGGCGCCGGCACCTCCGACGCCGAGGCGCGCTGCGGCTTCGAGATGGTGCACGCCCAGGGCTGCTTCCACCAGCCACAAGCGCCGCTCGGCGACTGGATCGTACGCGGCATCGAAAGCGGCCTCGAGGCGCCGCGGTTCCGCGCGCCCCTGCCGGAGATCGTCACGCGTCTGCCGAAGTCGCGCCATGACGTCGATGCCAGATTGACGGACGTGGATCGGATTTATTTCGGTGACGAGCTCGCTGAAGCGCTGGAAAAGACCAGTGGTCAGCGGCGGTTGTGGTTGGTCGAAGCAGCGCTCGGCGTGTACCATCTGGATGCCGCGGCCCGTCTTGGCGAGGGCGTAATGCGGGCGGTGATCCTCGACGACTGGCTGCTCGACTACGAGCAGTACGCGCACGCCGTCGGCAACGCTCCGGCCGATGCGGGAAATCTCTGGCGCCTCTCTGACCCGGGCTGGTCGCGCGATCCGCTCGTCCGGCTCTCCGCTGCCGCGCAGGCCCTGCAGCGCGACGATCGCTCGTCGTTCGCCGCCGAGCGGTTCCCCCGCGAGGGCGAGCCCTGGGTGTGGAAGAACCGCGGTCGCGTCCGGCTGCCGCTGCTCGAGGCTCCCGCCGGCGCGCGGCCGGCGCCGATCCATGGCTTCCGCGCCGCGCTGGCCGGACTGGATTCGACCGCCGTCGAAGAGGCCGCACGCGGCGACGCGCGCAAGTTCGAGGCCCGGGCGCTGTGGCCGCGAATCCTCGCCCGACTGCTCGCGGCTCGCGTGAAGCCCCCCGACGCCGACCCGGAATCGATCGCCGCGGTTCAAATCGCCGACGGGCCCGGCGCTGACGAAGCCTTCCGAATCTGGCGCGAAGCAGCGGAAGCGCTGCGGCAGATCGCCGGCGAGTGCGCACCCTGGGTGCCGGCCATCGCCGAGCCGCGCGAAATCGACGCCCTCCTGCCCGCCGCTTCGATTCTTCTCGTCCACGGCGCTCCGCCTTCTGCCGATTCGATCCTCTCGTCGCGGCGACTGGCAGCGCAGAGGCCGGTTCGCAGCGCGGTTTTCCGCGATCATCTGGGCGGCGGAAACGCGTGGGAGCGGCTTCCCGATCTCGAGCCGCCGCTCGACCCGCGGTATCGCGACGAGACGTGGCGGCCGGAACCGTCTTCGATCACGAATCTTCCTGCGGCGGCGGATGCCGCAACGGCCAAGGGGCGACTCACATCGCCCCTGGTCCACCTCCTTTCGATGATGGCGTTTGGCGTCGAGGAGTGTCACTACCGCGTCACCGATACGGATCGGCGGTAGCGACCGGCCGGCGCGTTGCGGACGCCATCGGCGCGATCGGCGACGGCAGTGCGCGCGGCGATCCCTGCCCGTCCTGCTGCGTCGCCACCTCGGTCGCGAGCCGGGCCGCAGCGCGCTGCGTGATCGCCGCCATCACCTTGGCCCGCAGCGAGAGAAGACCCGCCTTCCGCCGCAGCGAATAGAGGCTCAGTCCGCCGTCGGGGCCGCCCGCGACCAGCGTCTCCTTGACCAGGCCGGAGATTTCGTCCTGCAGCGCCTTGTCGGATGGGTCGCCCGCCTGGCACGTGTCCGGCGAGAGGAAGCACGCGGAGTTCGTCAGCCGATCGTCGCGATCGGCGGCGCGGATCTGGTCGTCCGCGTCACGCGCCAGGTTGCCCGTCGCCGTGTCGCCGCCGGGACCGCCGCTCGCCGCGCCGTCGCTGTCCATCGCGTCGACTTCGCGGAGCACGCCTTCGTAGATCGAGCGCGCTTGTTCGAGGTCGTGCTTGTACGCGGCGAGGAACCGTGCGTGCGCCGCCTGCGCGATGCGCGTGTGCGTCCCACCCTGGTTCACCTCGCTCTTCCACGCCTGGTAGAGCTTCCGCGTGGCCTCGCTGCGCTCGACGCCGGCGGCCTGTCCCAGCTTGACCCAGGCGCGGCTGACGCGGATGGCCGGGCTGTCCTCGGTCTCGGCCCACTTCGCGTCGGACGCCTGCACGGCCGGCATCGGCACCGGTGGCAGCGGATAGGTCACCGACTCCGCCGCCTTCACCGGAGTGAAGTCCTCGGCAGCGCGCGCCCCCGCCGCCACCAACATCGCCATCAGCACGATTCGGATCATTGTCGTCTCCTCTTACGGGCGGCCGTCGTTCGCGGTGCGAAGAACAGGAGCGAGCATTTGCAGGATCTGTTCCTGATCGGACGGAGGCGGCGGCGCGTGCGCCTTCTGGAACGCCGCGATCTGCGCACGAGTCTCGGAGAGCTCCTTCTCCAGCGCGGCGATCTGCTTCTTGTACGCCTCGGCCTGTTTCTGCGCCGACTTGGTGCGGCCCAGCTCGCGGTCGAGCTCGGCCTTCGCCACCATCGCCAGCTTGCCGGCCGTCGCGACCGCGCTGCCGATCACGTTGCTGTCTTTCGGCTTCGCCGTTTCGGGCTGGACCAGCGGCTCGATCTTCGGCGTGGCCGCTTCGGCTTTCGGCGCCACGGTCGCCAGCGCGACCTGCTTCGGCTGCTGCGCGCCGGTCGCGTCGTGGCGAAGGATCCAGATCAACAGCCCCGCGATGATCGCGCCGAGCACTGCAAACGGCCACACGCGGCGCGCGGGAGCGGCTTCGATGGGACGGAACTCAGGGCGATCGTTCGGCATGGACTTCTCCTCGAGGCAAGGGTTGCGGTGTGAGCGGGCGGACGGCCTGGACGCCGCGCAGGAACGCGTCGTTGATCGCTTCGGCGGTCGAGGGCGCCGTCTCGCCGGCCAGGAACGTCACCGGCGGCGCATCGTTGGCGTGCAGGACCCAGACGATGAGGAAGCCGCGCGTGCTCGGATCGACCGGCGAACGCAGCGGCGCGCCGATCTTCGAGCAGCGATCGCGCAACATCCGCACTGCGTCGGCGGCGGTATGGCCGGCGTCCTGCGATTTCTCGCCGGCGAGCTGCGCATAGGCATCGCGCAGCTTGGCCTGGCCTTCGCCGCAGCCGTCGTTCGAGGCCTTCCCCGATGTGAGCGCCGCACACCCTTGCAGCGCGGCTTCGACGTTCCCGCTCGCGCGCAGCGCGGAGTTGGTCACGCGCTGTCCGGCCGTACAACCCTTCTCGATCAGCCGCGGCGATCCCAGATAGACGCCGGCGCGGAAGAGCGGCAGCGCCAGCGCCGAGGCCAGCACCTGGCTGGAGTTGTTGATGATCTCGTCGAGATCGGCCGCGGTGGCCTTGGTGCCCAGCGCGTGTTCGCGCTCGCGGCGGCGGATGAAGTCGTAGGCGAACTGATCGTTCTCCAGCGGACCGAGCGGCGCGATCTGCGGCGCGTGCTCCGAATCGAGGCCCTGCTCCCAGTTGCGCTCGTGCGCCGCCTGCGCAGGCGCACCGTCGTGGGCGCAGGCCGCGCCCAGCGCGAAAGCGGTGCAAAGCGGGATGAACTTCGACATGACCGACCTCCTCGTTCGCGAAAGCAAAAAAATCCTTTCAGCGCAGTGCCATCTCCGGCAGCGGCCTGCCGACGACCGCGTCGAGCAGCGGCCCGGTGTGCAAGGGTCGATAGACGGGCCAGGCGATCTGCAGGACCGAGCCGATGCGCCGCTGCCAGGCGTCATCGAGCTCGTCGAGGAACTTCCCCGCGCGGGCCAGCGCCGCCGGACGGCCGCGCGGCGCGCGCGAGCCGCGAGTCGTCGGCTCGAGTCGCAAAGCTTTCCTGAAGAATCCGTCCGATGGCAGGCGCAGCATCGGAATTCCTTCCTTGCGCTGGTGCAGGGAGGGCGGGTCGAGCGACTCGAGCGGCCGGTCGTATTCGGCGCACACCGCCACGACCGGACAGCCCTTGTGCAGAAGGGCGCCGTCTTCGCGACGCAGCGCGACGTTGCTGATCAGCACGGTCAGGGAGAAGAGGTCAGCGGACCATCCCAGCGAGCTCGCCTTGGACGGCTGTACGCGCAAAGGCAACGACAGCGGCGGCGGATCTTCCGCGGCGTCCGCGCCGCGCTCGAGAGCTGCCAGAAGCAGCGCCGCGCCGCCGCCTTCGATGGGCGGAAGCTTCAGCAGCGCATAAATCCGATCGAGCGCGTCGCCATCGGCCGGCAGGTGCGCCAGCGCCTTGCCGTCCTTCTCCTCGACGACGATGCCGACGGCGCGCAGTGGAGAGATCGCGGACAGTACGACCTCGACGCTGACCGCCGGCGTCTGGCGCGCGATCCAGGAGGAGAGATGATCGAGCGACGCCGGCAACGGGCCGCGCGTGCGCTGATGGCGAAGGATATCGATCGCGTCGGTCACGCCGCGAACCTCCGCTGCAGCGCCTGCTCGAGCAGCGCGTGCGTCCGCGCCGCATCGATCTGCGAGCGTGCCGCCTGGGCCTCGGCAACGGCGAGCAGGCTTTTCAAAGTGTGCAGCAGCACGTCTTCCGGCTCGCCGCCGCGCGCGTCGGCGCCTTCGTGGTCGATTCGCCGCGCCGCCAGCACGATGACGGGTCCCAGCAGCATCGGGAACGTGCCGCCGACCATGAGGAAATACGCGTAGCTGATCTCGCGGTATGCGTGCGCCATCGTCGCCGCCAGCATGTCCGCGCCGGCCGAGGTCCCCATCACGTCGCCGAGCGCGCCCATGCCGAGAGCGCCGAGCAACGTGCTCATTCCCAAACCGAGACCGGGACCGAGCAGCATCATCGTCAACGCCAGCGGGCGAACGTGCTTCTGCCACAGTTCGGCGCGGCGCGCGGCGCGCAAGCGGCGTTCGTCTGGCGAAAGCGATGAATCTTCTCGATCTCTTCGTCCGCGGAAGCCTTCTACAGCGACCCAGGCGAGCAGCGCGATCTGGACCAGTGTGATGAAGAGAAGGACCGGAGCGCCGCCGTACGTATCGACCGAGTAGCGCCAGAAACGCAGCATGTCCGCCAAGCAAAAAATCCGGCGCTGGGGAATTGTTTGCTTGCGCGTGCATGCGGCCTGCAATCCTCTTGCTGCTGGCCTCGTTCGCGGCGAGTCCTCGCGTGACGCGGGCGCCGTGGCTGCTCTTTCCCATCGACGTGCGGCGTTTCGATCACGTCTCGTCGAAGTTCGGCATGCGGCGGATGGAA
>VBLM01000737.1 GCA_005879095.1 Deltaproteobacteria bacterium | reverse complement strand
CGTCGTTCACCGGGACGAACTTGAAGCCGAACAGCTCGCCGGCGACGTAGAACATTCCCTCTCGCAGCTTTTCCAGCTGGAGGTACGGCTTCACGTCGTTCTCGTCGAGATCGTACTTCGCCTTGCGCACTTTCTCCGCGTAGAAGCGGTAATCCCAGGGCGCGATCCGGATCTTCGTCTTCTCCTTGTTGGCGATGCGCTGCATGTCGGCGACTTCCTCGTGGACCCGCTGCACGGCCGGCTTCCACACCGCTTCCATCAGCGCCATGGCGCGGTCGGGCGTCTTCGCCATCTGGTCCTCGAGCTTCCAGTGGGCATGGGTGGGATAGCCGAGCAGCTTCGCCCGCTGTGCGCGCAACTTGAGGATCTTCTTGATGATTTCGTTGTTGTCGTGCTCATTGCCGTTATCGCCGCGCGAGACGAACATCCGCCAGACCTTCTCGCGCAGGTCCCGCCGGGCGGAGAAGGTGAGGAACGGCGCGACGCTCGAGCGCGTGTTGAGGATCGCCCACTGGCCGGTTTTGCCGCGCGATGCGGCCGCATTGGCCGCCTGCTCGCGCTGCGCCGGCGCGAGGCCCGCCAGGTCGGCCTCGTTGGGCAGCAGGACCATCTGGGTGCCTTCCTCTGCCAGCAGGTTCTGCGAGAACTTCGTCGAGAGCGTGGACAGCTCCTGGTTCATCTCCGCCAGCTTCTTCTTCGCCGGCTCGTCGAGCTTCGCGCCCTGGCGGACGAAGCCGCTCCAGTCGATCCACAGCAGCCGCTGCTGCTCAGGGGAAAGCTTCAGCTTCTCGCGCTGCGCATAGACCGCGTCGACGCGCGCGAACAGCTTCTGGTTCTGCACGATCTTGTCGTTGAACGCCTGCAGCCGGGGCGACATCTCGGTCTCGATCTTCTGCATCTCGTCGTCGTTCATCGTCGAGGTGAAGATGCCGAAGACGCTGCTGGCCCGGTCGAGCGGCAGGCCGCCGCGCTCCATCGCCGCGATGGTGTTGTCGAAGTCGGGCGGGCGCGGGTCGGCGGCGATCTTGTCGATGTCCGCCAGGCCGTCGGTCATGCCCTTGTCGAGCGCGGTCCGGAGGTCGGCGGTCTTGAACTTGCCGAACGGCGGCACGCCGCCCCACGGGCCCTCCCACGAATCGAGCAGCGGATTGGCGGCCACCGGCAGCCGATCTTTCACGAACTTGAGCGCGAAGCGATCCTGGTCGTGCGTCTTGTTCACGCCCGAGTCGGCGTTCCAGTCGCGCGGGTCCTTCGGGTTCTTCAGGAAGTCCGCCTCGCCCACCAGCTTGAAGCCGGCGCGGGTGACCTCGTCGCGGACGAGCTGCTCGTCGATGCGGTGCAGCCGGCCGACCTCGGCCGCGCCCGTGCCGGGCTGCGCGCTGTTGTCGATGATGGCGTAGACGCCGCCGGGCTTGAGCGCGTTGAAGACCGCGCGGTTCATCGCCGAGGTGTCGGATTGCTCGTTGACGGCGTCGTGATACACGGCCACCGAGTAGACCGCGTCGAGGTCCTTGGTCTCCGGCGGGAACGGCTCGTCCCACTGGCGCATGACGTGGGTGGTATTTTTCAAAGGCTCGCGCGCGAGCCGCGCCTGCCAGGCTTTCTGAAGGCCCGGGCCGTCCCAGTTCGGCGAGTCCTGGGCGATCACCGTGCCCGCCGGTCCGACCGATCGGGCGAACAGCTCGGTGGAATAGCCGCCCCCCGCGCCCAGCTCGCCCACTTTCATGCCTGGCGACGTACCGAAAAACGCCAGCATTTCATTGGGTTTACGGTGAGCGTCCATCGACCGGTCGCGCTCGGTGCGGTCGGCGGCATTGGTCACGGTCGGCTTCGGGGCTTCGATGGGCTTCTGCGTTTCGGCGCAGGCAAGCGCTGCGGCCGCGATGAGATACACGCGTGGCGTCATGGGATCCTCCCGTCACCGCTACGGGCGGCGCGCGCGGCTTATTTCGCGCGTGTCCTTGACCGGGCTTACCGAATTTATTTGTTGACCGAGAAGCCGGAGTCGGCGACGGCTTTCTCCAGGTCGGAGCGCTTGGCCTTGCTGTCGTCGTACTTGACCAGGAGCTCGCCCTTGGAGCGGTCGGCGGTGGCGGACTGGACGCCGTTCACGGCCTTGACCTTGGCTTCGGTCTTGCCGGGGCACTTCTCGCACTTCCAGCCGCTGACCTTGATGGTCTCCGTCTTTTCGGCGGCGAGGGCGGCGCTGCTCAAACCCAGAACGACTGCGAAGAGAAGGTTCTTCATGGACTCCTCCAGGATCCCTGCTATCGCGCCAGGCGGCCGGCGTGTCAACCTCACCGGGTCTCGAGGCTGTTGCGGCTCCCTTGACGGTACCGCCCCGGCGGCGCGAGCGTGCGCGCATGAAATCGTTCATCGCGCTCACGGCGTCGGCGGTGCTGCTCTCCTGCACCCACGCACCTCGCAAACCCAAGTCGGCAAACCCCACTGGAATCGAGGCCTTCAGCCGCTTTCCCAAGTTCGCCGGAGCGAAGATCTCGCCGCACGGCGCCTACCTCGCGGCGGTCAGCGTCGAGAACGGAAGGGCCGCGCTCGTCTTCATCGATCTGAAGACGCGCAAGCTCGCTTCCGTCTTCAGGCCGCTGCCGCAATCGGTGGCCGATTTCACCTGGGTCAGCGACGACCGGGTGCTGGTCGAGCTGGCGGAGGATTTCGGCACGCTCGCCCGGCCGAGCCTGACGGGAGAGATCTCGTCGGTGAATCCCGCCACCGGAAACGGGATCACCATCTTCGGTGCGCGGGCGGTCAAGAACCGGGAGTACGCAGGCGGATCGGTGCTGGCGCGGCTGCGAGACGACGAGCGCCACGTCCTGATCGAGACCGGCCACTTCTTCGACCGCGGCGAGCGCCTCGCGCAGCTCTACAAGCTCGACGTCTACACCGGCAACACCACGCCGGTGACCGTCAGCCCGGTGCAGGGCGCGGACTTCCTCACCGACGAGGACGGCGAGCCACGGATCGCAAGCGCGATCACGACTGATGCCAGGCCGAGGTTCTTCTACCGGCAGTCGGGCGCGCCGTGGACCGAACTGACCAACCTGAAAGGTGTCGGCGTTCGCTCCCGGCCGGTCGGATTCGTGGCGAAGACGCGAAGCATCGACATCGTCGAGCCGATCGAAAAGGGCTTCGGCCTCTTCTCGGCGAACATCGACACCGGCGAGCGCAAGCTGTTGTCGCGGAACGACTGGTCTCCGCCGGCGCGGTATCTGTCCGATCGCGAGACGCGGCAGATCCTCGCGGTCGAATACGAATCGGACGTGCCCTCGTGGGACTTCGTGGTCCCGGATCATCCGCTGGCGCGCGCGTTGCGCGGGCTGCTCGACGCGTATCCGGGTGAGAACGTGCGGCTGCTCAGCACGACCGACGACGAGAAGACGGCCGTGGCGGCGGTGTACAGCGACCGCGATCCCGGCCGGTTCTTCCTGGTGGATGTCGACCGGCTGCAGGCCGAGGAGCTCGCGGCGGTGCGGCCGTGGATCAAACCGGATGCGATGGCCGAGATGGAGGCGTTCCACATCAAGGCCAGCGACGGCGTCTGGATCCACGGGTACGTGACGCTTCCGGCCAGGCGCAAGGCGGGCGAGATGCCGCCGATGGTCGTCCTTCCGCACGGCGGTCCGCACGGGCCGCGCGACTCGTGGGGGTTCCATTCCGAGGTGGCGTTGCTCGCCAGCGAGGGATTCGCGGTGCTGCAGGTCAATTTCCGCGGCTCGGGTGGGTACGGCGAGCAGTACATGGAGGCCGGGTACCGCCACTGGGGCGACCGGATCATGCAGGACATCATCGATGCGACGCACTGGGCGATTTCGAAGGGCGAGGCCGATCCGAAACGGCTCTGCATCTACGGCGGCAGCTTCGGCGGGTACGCGGCGATGCAGGCATCGATCGTCGAGCCCGACCTGTTCCGCTGTGCCGTCGGGTATGCGGGCGTGTACGACCTGACGCTGGTGGGCCACGACGACGACATCTCCGAGACGCGACTCGGCCGCGGAGTTGTCCGGCGCTATCTCGGCGACGACGAGGACGAGCTCAAGCGCAATTCACCCGCGTTTCACGCCGGCCGGATCAAGGCGCGCGTGCTGCTCATCCACGGCAAGGCGGACCGGCGCGCGCCGTTCGACAACTTCAGGCACATGAAGAAGGCCCTCGAGGATG
>VBLM01000145.1 GCA_005879095.1 Deltaproteobacteria bacterium | reverse complement strand
CGACGCGCGCGAGCTCTTTCTGCATCCGCGCAATCACGCTGCGCGGCGTCTTTGCGGGCGCGAACATCGCGATCCAGGAGTCGACCTCGTAATCCGGCAGCCCGAGCGCTTCCGCGACGGTGGGAATCTCCGGCGCACCCGGCGAGCGCTTGAGCGTCGTCACGGCGAGCGGTCTCACCTTCCCGGCGCGTGCCTGCTCGATCACGACCGCGGCAGTCAGGAAGAGTATCGGTACATGGCCGGCGATCGTGTCGGTGATGGCCGGCCCGCCGCCCTTGTACGGCACGTGCACCAGGTCGATGCCGGTCTTGAGCTTGAGCAGCTCGCCGGCGATGTGCGACGGCGTGCCGTTGCCCGCCGAGGCGTAAGACAGCTTGCCCGGCTGCGCCTTGGCGGCAGCGACGAGGTCGTTGACCGACTTGTACGGCGTCGCGGGATTCACCGCGAGGAGCTGCGGAATGCTCACGATGAGCGACACCGGCGCGAAATCGCGCTCGACGTCGTAGCTGAGCTTGTAGAGCAGCGGATTGATCGTATGCGAGGACAGCGCGAAGAGAAACGTGTAGCCGTCGGGCGCCGAGCGCGCGACTTCCGCCGTGCCGACCGCGCCGCCGGCGCCGCCGCGATTCTCGATCAGGATCGGCTGGCCCAGGCCCTCCGCTACGCGGTTCTGCATCATGCGCGAGACGATGTCGAGGCTGCCGCCGGGCGGAAACGGCACCACCCAGCGCACCGGTTTCTGCGGCCATTCCTGGGCCGTCGCCGCCGATGCAGCGAAGAGCAAAGCGAAAAGCATGTTTTTCATCTTCCACCTCGTACCAGGTCGACGAATATGTCCTCGAGCGAGCTCTGCGTCGTTTGGAGGTCCTTGAAGCCGATGCCCGCCGCGGAGAGATCGTCGAGCAGCCCGGTGATGCCGGTGCGCTCGGCCTTCGTGTCGTAGGTATAGACGAGCTCGCGCCCGCCGTGGGCGAGGCTCAGGCCGTATGGCGAGAGCCGCTCCGGAATCGCGCTCATCGGCTGCTGGAGCTGCAGCGTCAACTGTTTGCGGCCGAGCTTGTGCATCAGCGCGTTCTTTTCTTCCACCAGCACGATCTCGCCGTTGTTGATGACGCCGACGCGCTCGGCCATCAGCTCGGCTTCCTCGATGTAGTGCGTGGTCAGGATGATGGTCACGCCCGCGTCGCGCAGCCGGCGCACCACCTGCCACATCTCCTGGCGCAGCTCGACGTCGACGCCGGCAGTCGGCTCATCCAGAAACAGCACCTCCGGCTCGTGCACCAGCGCCTTGGCGATCAGCACGCGGCGCTTCATGCCGCCCGAGAGCGTGACGATCTTGCTTTTGCGCCGTTCCCACAGCGCGACGTCCTTCAGCGTCTTCTCGACGACCTCGGGGTTCGCCGGCTTGCCGAAGAGCCCGCGGCTGAAGCTCACGGTCTGCTCCACCGTTTCGAACGGCGTGATCGCGAGCTCCTGCGGCACGAGGCCGATCATGGCGCGCGCCGCGCGGTAATCCGTGACGATGTCGTGCCCGTCGACCGTCACCGTGCCCGACGACGGCGTGACGATGCCGCAGACGATGTTGATCAGCGTGGTCTTGCCGGCGCCGTTCGGCCCGAGCAGCGCGAAGATCTCGCCGCGGCGGATCTCCAGGTCGACGCGCTTCAGCGCCTGGAGGCCGGAGGCATAGGTTTTGGTGAGGTCTGAAACGCAGATGATTGCGGACATGGTTAGCGCCAGTCGACAGCGCCGAAGCGCTCCCTGCCGAGGTAGACATAGTAAAGCCCGATGGTCGCGCGGCTCTGGGAAAGATCGCTCAGGCTTGGAAACGTCGCATCGCGCCGCGACCAGAGGTACTTGATCGCCATCCCGTGCTCGCGGCGCAGACGCATGGTCAGCGTCAGGTCGGTGCGCGCGATGTTGTCGTGCCCGCCCGCGCCGGTGCCGCCGACTTTGCTGACGAAAGAGTCGCGCGCGGTCAGGTCGAGCGAGGCGCGGTCGCCGTAGATCAAGCGCAGCGCGAGCAGCGCCTGCGGCGCGGCGCCGTAGTGATAGTCGGTGTTCAGGCTGCCGTGAACCGTGCCGACGCCGGCGTAGCCGAGGCCGCCGAGGAGCGACCCCTGCACCGCGATCTCGTCGGCGAACCGCAGCTCGCCGGTCGTGCCGAGCGAAAGCGCGGTGCTCGAGACGCGGAACACCTGCGGCGAGATGTAGTCGTAGCTTCCGTAGAGGCCCCAGATGGCGCGATAGCGCTCGCCGGCCTCGTAGTCCTTGCCGATCAACAGGCCGCGCGTCGACATGCTCTCGACGGCGTTTAGTCCATCGAGTAGTCCGCCAGCAGCTCGTTGCTCTTGACGTCGGTCGAGTTGCCGGCCTGGTGAATCACGGTGCCGCTCGCGCCGACCTGCACGCGGCCGTAGTACGCGGGGTTCTTGCTGTTGAGGACTTCCGAGAAGCGGTCGTGAAAGGCGACGCGATTGAAGCCGGTCGGCGGAGAGATCGCCGCCGCGGCGACTTCGCGCCAGAAACGCCCGCCCTCGCCTTTCTCGAGCACCAGGTTCGCCATGCGGAAGAGCGACTCGCCGAGAAAGCTGCCGGCAATGCCGCTCGCGATCTGGTCGTTCTTCGAGGGCAACGTAGTCTCGCCGGCGATCTCCCAGATCAGGCTGCCGGCGAAGGTATAGCCCATCGATTCCCAGAAGCCGAGCCCCGCCGAGCGCGCGAAGCCGTGATAGATCGATCCCTGATAGGGATGGCCAAGCTGGTTGACCTTGAACGGATCGTTATCGACGACCCAGGAATGATGCAGGTTGCGCTTGATGGTCGACGCGGTGACCGCATAGTCGCTGCCGTACACCTGCCGGTCGAGCCGGTTCAGCAGGAACTGGAAGCCGACGATCTCGGCGGCCGGGATGCCGTAGCTTTTCTTCTCCTTGGCCTCGGCCGAGCTTCCGAGATCCGGCAGCGTCTGCTGGGCGAACGCTGCGCCCGAGGCAAGGAAGATCGAAATCGCAGGGATCAGCCGCATCCGCAGCGCGGATTATTGCAGTACGCTGCCGCTTTCAAGGGAGGGGAAATGAACCAGCGCACGCGCAGGGACGTTCTGAAGCTGGGGGTCGCGACGGCCGCCGGGCTGGGCTTTCCGGCCATCATCCGCGCGCAGCCGAAGGAGATTGTCATGCTGGGTCTCTGGGACCAGACCGGCGCCTTTGCCGACGTCGGGCCGCTGAACGACCGCGGCATG
>VBLM01000734.1 GCA_005879095.1 Deltaproteobacteria bacterium | reverse complement strand
GTAACCAGTCCGATAGGGGGTGTTGCCTTCGCGGCGCGTTTGCGACAGAGTTTCAGCGGGACTCGAATTTCTTCGCTCCCCATCCTCGAATCACACAACGACGGAGGGCCGTCATGGCCCGCAAGAACGGTACCGGCAACGGAAGCCACAAGTCCGTCCAGGACGCTCGCACCGATCTGCTCGCCCGAGCCGAGCGCAACGCCGAAGGTGCGGCCTCGTGCAAGACCGATCCACTCGGCGACGCCAAGGCGGCGCGGGCGATCGTCGAGGCGGTCCGGGAGCATGCCGCCGAGATGGCGCGGCGGGGGCTGCCGGCGCCGTACGGCGAGGCCGCCCTCGAGCTGGCGCGCGAGATCGAGGAGCACCTGCAGGCGATGCCGGCGGCGGCGGTCGCGGCCCGCGGGCGCACGCCGGAGAGTGCCGACCTGCTCGCCGACGCGGCCGCGACGGCGCAGGCGATTCGCGACGGGGTGCTGCGGCTTTCGCGCGGAGCCGACGGCCGCAAGACCGCGCGTGACCTCGGCTTCGGCCAGCCCTTCAGCGCGCGGCAGCCGGCGCACGTGGCGCGGGCGCTACAGCGGATCCTCGACGGCCTCGAAGCCCACAAGGAACTGCGCGAGGACCTCGGCGTCCTGCCCGAGGACATCCAGACCATGCAGGACCTGGCCCGCGATCTCGGCAAGCTGCCCGGGACGGGCGCGCCGATGTCCGACGAGCAGGCCGCGCTGCTGCAGGCGCAGGCTGCGCTGCGGGCCTTCTTCGATCTCTTCGCGGCCAAGGCGGCGCTGGCGCTGGCGGGCGATCCCGACGAGCGGGCCCGGCTGTTGTCGCTGATTCCGCGGACCGAGGATCGGCGGCACCTGCGCCGGCAGTCGGAGCGGGCCTCCGGCTGACGGTTTTACCTGCCGCGCTGCGAGCGGTTCAGCCCTCCGGATGCAGTTCAAAACCTTGGGGAGGAATGTATGAAGATGTGGTTATTGGTGTTGGCGCTGACGGCGCCGGTTGCGGCGCGGGCCGATCGTGCTGAGCGAATCGAGAAGCGCGGTGAGCGGATGGAGAAGCAGGGCGAGCGCCGCGAGAAGCGGGGCGAAAAGCTCGAGCAGAAGGCCGAGGCGAAGAAGGAAAAGGCCGACGAGCTGCGCGCCGCGGGCCACGACAAGGCGGCCAACGCGCTCGACCGCGCCGCCAACCGCGAGGAGCGGCGCGGCGAGCGGATGGAAAAGCAGGGCCAGCGCCGCGAGAAGCGGGGCGAGCGGCTCGAGAAGCGCGGGCAGGCGCTGGAGAACCGGAAGGCGAACGCCAACGCGGCGACGCCGGCTACTCCGGCCGATCCGGGCGTGACGTCAGCAACGCCCGCTACGCCCGCTCACTAGTTACTTCGCGATCCAGCCTTCGGCGATCCAGCTCTGCAGCGCCTCGAACGCTGCGGCCGGGTCGCCGAAGGCGCTACAGACGTCTTCGAACGACGCGCCTTCGATGGCTTTCCAAAGCGCGCGTCGTTCGACCGGGTCCAGCTCCACTTCCGAGACGTCGAACGTCCCGTGCGACCGCCGGGCGAGAGGTGGTTCTCGCTGATCGCCTCGACCCAGTCCACGGCGGGGCGCTCCTCGAGAAAGCGCCCGTAGTGCTTCGAGCGAAGCCCGATGCCGTGTCCCAGGTCGAGGCGAGCAAACGACATCGTTACATCTTCGCGGTGAGAGCCTTGCCGCCCTTGTCGGTGCACTCTTTGGCGGAAGCGGTTTCCGTCCAGCCCTTGCCCTTGCACTCGTTCTTCGACTTGCAGGAGTTGTCCGCGCCCGAGCAGGAGCCGTGGCCCTTGCACTCGTTGATGCCGGCACATTTCACCACCTCGGTGGTCTTCTTGCCGGCCTTGCCCTTGGCCATCGCGGCACCGGAGAGGAACATCGAGGCGACGGCGCTGGCGATGACTGCGTTCTTCACGTTCATTGTGTAAGCCCCCTTCGTGGATGGTTCCTTCCTTACGGCTTGCCGGCAGCTTTGGTTTCGACCGGCTTGGCGAAAATCGACACGTCGAGCGTGCCTTCCTCGGCCACCACCGGCGCCAGCTGCTGGACGCGCGAGAGCCAGCCCTCGGTGTACTTGGGGCCGACGCGGTACTTGTCGCGGTTGAACTTGTCGACCTTGGCCCGGACGCGGATCCGGCCGTCCGGCAGCATCATCGCGTTTCCACTGAGCTTTTCCTTCTTGCCGTCGCTGCGCGGGCGGCCGCAGACGGTGAACGGAACCTCGCCGGAAATCTTCGATGGCGTGGCGCTCAGCGCCGGGGGATCGACCTTGAGGCCGTCGATCTTCGCCTCGATCCTGCACTCCTTCGGCTCCGACTTCTTGTTGGTCGCCCAC
>VBLM01000733.1 GCA_005879095.1 Deltaproteobacteria bacterium | reverse complement strand
CCCCTCGAGCGGCGGCGAGGTCCACTCGCGCGGATCGAACTGCTTCACGTCGTACATGAAGTAGAGCCCGAGCGTGCGCGGCGCGCCGGCGTCCAGCAGCGCGAAGACGCCCGGCTTCCCGTCGGTCGGCACCCGCGCCGCGCTCTGAAATCCGGCGTCTTTCAGCAGCTCGATGAACTGCTGCACGCCCTCCTCGCTGTTCAGGCTTTCGGCGGCGATGGCGGGCGTCGCGATCCACTGTTGAATCCGTTTCACCGTCTCGTCGTGCCGCCGCTTGATTTCGGCATAGACCGGCGCGAGATCGTCCGCGCGCGAGGGAAACGCCAACGCCGCGGCTGAAACGACCGCGCCTTGCAGCACCGACCGTCTGGAGAGGGGCATGCCCCCCGTTCTACTCCAACTCGAGCGGTTGGAAATTGCCCGCGGCGTCGAGAATCGTGCCCCACACTTTATGCGAAGCCTGGTGCTCGCTCATGCCGAAGCTCATCGTCGCGCCGACGCCGAGGTCGATCCCCTTCATCCCCTCGAGCGAATCGATGAACGTCTCCATGGTGAGCTCGCGCCCGGCGCGCCGCAGACCGTCGATCATGAGCTGCGCCGCGAGGTACCCCTCGAGCGAGACGAAGTCCGGCTTCTCGCCCACCGAATACTTCGGCAACAGAGCCTGGTACTTGAGCACGGCGGTGGATTTGCTGGTCGGCAGCGGCACCACCTGAGTGACGATCACACCCTCGGCGACTTTCGGCCCCATGCCCATCAGCTCCTCCGCCAGCGCCTGCGCGCCGACGAACGAGACGCTGCTGAAGATCATCTCGGAGTGCTCGGCCTTGACCTTCTCGATGAACTTGGCCGCCGCCTTGTAGGTCGGCACCATGATGATGGCGCGGATCTTCTGGCGCGTCTTGAGGATGCCGTCGACCGCATCCTGGACGTCGGACGTGTTGCGCTTGTAGCCGACGCGCAGCGTCTGCGCCGGATCGCGATCGTATTTGCGCATCATCTTCGCCACGCCGTTGAAGCCCGCGTCGCCGTAGCCGTCCTGCTGGGCGAAGACCGCGATCTCGGATGGTTTGATGCGCTTCACCTCGACGAGGTACTTCATCGCCGCCGCCGTCTCCTCGGCGTACGAGGCGCGGTAGTTGAAGACGTACCGGTCGGGCGGATCGCGCCGCAGGAGGCCCGCGCCGGTGAAGGGCCCGAAGAAGACGAGCTTCTTCTCCAGCGCGTACGGCACCGCCACCTGCGCGGTCGGCGTGCCGACGTTGCCGATGAAGCCGAAGACCTTGCGCTGCTCGTTGAGCTCCTTCATCACCGCGGTGGTGCGGTCCGGCTCGTAGCCGTCGTCGAGCGCCACCAGCTTCAGCTTTCTGCCGTTGACGCCGCCCGCTTCGTTGACCGCCGCGAACGCGATGTCGATGCCCGTCTTCATGCCGCGACCCAGCTCCTTGGCAGGGCCGGAAAACGGCGCGGCCATGCCGAGCAGGATCTCGGTGTCGCTCACGCCCTGGACCGCCGGCGATTGCTTCGCGGTCCGCGTCTGCTCCGCGGCGATGGCGGCTGCCGTCGCGCGCTGCTGCGCCTCGCGGAACTGTTTCTCGGATTCCGCGCGCTGCCAGAGCACGCCGCCGATGGCCAGCGCCGCGACCGCGCCGGCGACGGCGAGGCCGATGTAAAGCCCGCGCCGGCTGGGTGGCGGCGGGGGCAGCGTCTTCGGCAGCGTCTTCAGAGCCGCCTTCGGCGAGCCCATCGCCGGCGTCCCGGTCACCAGCTGCGCTCCGTCGTCGGCGCAGACGGTTCCGTTGCGGTAACGGCGGTGGCACACCGGGCAATACCGCGGTCCTTCTTTCGTCTCGCTGGCGATCATGGCGATCTGCTCCTCCTCCGTGTCGGGGACATGATGGCCGGCCCGTAGGCCCGCCTCCGTGTCCCCTAGCCGGTCCGTGTCGAAATCCAGGGGGTCGAGCCCCGCGGATTCGACGTTGAATTCGTCTTCCGCGCACATCTCTTCAAGGACCAGCTTGCTCCACGGCTCGAAGATGGTCCGCTCGTTGCACCGCTTGTTCAGCTCGACGCGGAACTGGCCTTCCTTGAGCCGCAGCGCGCGGTGGACGGCGTCGATCCCGGAGAGCTCGCCGAAGCGCGCGTGCACCACGTCGCCGCTCTCGATGTAGAGGATGCCATCCTGGTCGGGACCGACCGGCGACACGATCGTCACCGCCGCCGT
This sequence comes from Deltaproteobacteria bacterium, assembly GCA_005879095.1. Classification (GTDB taxonomy): domain Bacteria; phylum Myxococcota; class Myxococcia; order Myxococcales; family 40CM-4-68-19; genus 40CM-4-68-19. The sequence goes on along the minus strand of VBLM01000733.1, from coordinate 148 downwards.
CTGCCGGCTCATGCTGTAGAACTGGATGAGGTCGGTGAAGGACGTCTCCGACAGATTGCCACTCAGCGCCAATTTCGGCTCCGGCTGGGTCCCCACCGAAGCAAGGGTACGCCCATCACCGGGGTAGGTCTAAATTCTATCCTTGTCG
>VBLM01000030.1:11642-12765 GCA_005879095.1 Deltaproteobacteria bacterium | reverse complement strand
CGGAGCGAGGATCTTGACCGCGACCTCGCGGCCGATCTTAAGGTCGCGCGCCCGCAGCACTCGCCCCATCGCACCCCGGCCGATCTCGGCTTCGACCGCGTAGCGGCCGGCGTACACCTGCGGCTGCAAAGGTTCGGTCCGCAGCTCGCCGGACGCCGGCGCATCACTGTCCGGTCCTTCCATCTGCTCGCCCCCGCTCGGCGATCCTACCACTGAAGCGGCGGTCAGCCCTTCGGCGTCAGGCCGTGCTTGTGCATCAGCCGGTAGAGATGGGCGCGGCCGATTCCCGCCGCCTGCGCGGCCTGGGCGATCTTGCCGGGGTAGACGGCGAGCAGCTGCTCGAGAAACCGCTTTTCGTAGTCGCCGACTGCGCGCTGCCGTCCGTCGGCAAAGGAGACCGGCCTCAGCTCGCCGCTCGAGTTGACCGGGAGCGGCTGCCGGAAGACGAGGCAGCGCTCGAGGAAGTTGCGCAGCTCGCGCACGTTGCCCGGCCAGGAGTGGCGCTGCAGGCTGGAGAGGAACTCCGGCCGCCGCAGCTCGTCGGCCCCCTCACGCTGGGCGCCCAGCTGTTCGAGCAGCCGCTCCACGAGCAGGGGAATGTCTTCCGGGCGCTCGCGCAGCGGCGGCAGCGTGATGCGGATCACCGAAAGCCGGAAGTAGAGGTCCTCGCGGTACGCATGGCGATTCACCGCCGCGCGCAGATCGCGGTGGGTGGCCGCGATCACGCGCACGTCGAGCCGCTCCATCTGGTTGGTGCCGATCCGGCGGATCTCCTTGCGCTCCAGCACCCGCAGCAGTTTCGGCTGCAGCTCGAGGGGCAGCTCGCCGATCTCGTCGAGCAGGATGGTGCCGCCGTCGGCCTCTTCGAAGGCGCCGATTCTCCGGGCGGTCGCACCGGTGAACGCGCCTTTGTCATGCCCGAACAGCTCGCTCTCCAGGAGATTGGCCGGGATGGCGGCGCAGTCCACCACCACCAGCGGCTTGTCACGGCGGGGGCTGCCGAGGTGGAGCGCCTCGGCGGCGCCCTCCTTGCCGGTCCCTGTCTCGCCCTGCAGGAGCACAGTCGCGTCGGTGGCGGCGGCCTTCTCCAGCAGGTCGAACGCGGCCCGCATCGCCGTCGACA
>VBLM01000030.1:0-11614 GCA_005879095.1 Deltaproteobacteria bacterium | reverse complement strand
CACGGTGCGGCCGAGGCGAAGCTCGGCGCCGTCCTGCAGCCAGGCCTCGGCGACTCGCGTGCCGTCCACCCAGGTGCCGTTGCGCGATTCCAGGTCCCGGATGCGGGCGGCGCCGTCATCGAGGAGGATCTCGCAGTGGAAGCGCGAGACGGTCGGGTCGGCGAGGACCACGTCGTTGGTCGGCTGCTGTCCGACGGAGGAGCGCGGCTGGGCGAGATCGCCCACCACATGTCCCGCCGGATCGAGCAGCCGCAGCCTGCGAACGGCCTGGGTCGCCGCGGGACCGTCCCCGAGGGTCGAAAGCCCGATCCCCTCTTTCGACATGGCGCCGACGATATCACCATGCATCAGGAGCAGCGACTCCGGGGGCGGGAAAAGCCACTGGGCGCAGCTCTGGTCCGGGCACGGCGGATGCAATTGGTCGGGGCATAGGAGGCTCCAATGCCGACCGTCTCTCGTTCTGTGCCGAAGTCCCTGGTGGTCGTAGCTGCGCTCGCGATGATCACGGGCGAGCTCATTCTTCAGGCGTTCAGCGCCCACTCAGTGCATGCCGCCGCGCGGCCCGTCGCGGTCGCGGCGGCGCCACCGAGCGCGCTGTCGCTCCCCGTCGCCGTCGATGAAGGCCCCGACGGCGACATCGGCCCCGGGATGGCCGAATCGCTCCACGCCGGCTCGCCCAGTTCGCAACGCTAGCGCTACTGTAGCGCTACGGTAGCGCTACGGTTCGAGCAGGATTCGGCTGGTCCGGGACTGCGCGGCGCGCAGCGGGATGTAGGTGCCGTGATCGAGCACCACCTGCTGCCCTTCCTTGCTGAGGACGAAGCGTGCTCAACGGATACGTCGCCAGCGCCACGTTCTCGTAGGTGGCCGCCTGCGGCGCATCGCCTGCATCGGCGGCGAGCGGGAGCACGCGCACGCCTTGATCTAGATAGGCGATTCCTGAATAGGCGATCGCGTAGCGATCGTCGGCGACCCGCTTGGCCATCGGGAAGACCAGCTTCTCGAAAGAGATGTCGTCGCGCCACTCGCCGCGCTTGCCGCCCGCGCTGAGCACTCTCTGGCGCACGAACTCCTCGAAGCCGTTCCAGGGCTTGATGCCCCAGGCCTTGATCGGCTTGTCGGCCCAGTCGCCGCCGAGACCGACGTCGCCCCATTTCAGGGCGGTCTTCCCGCCGCGAAGGTGCGTGCTCGAGTAGATGGCGTCGATCTGATCGAAGCTGAGCTTCTCGATCGGGTTGTCCCTGTTGACGAAGAACGCCACCGCGTCGAGCGCGCCGAAGGTGCGATACGATCCGCCGCAGACCGGGATGCTGAGCGGGCCGTAGCCGAACTTCGCGCGGAAGTCCTTGATGTCGTCCGGCCGCAGCTCGCGCGAGACGAAGACGAAGTCGAGCTTCTCTTTGACCAGCTCGGCTGCGCCGAGACTGCCCGCGTAGGGCGGCGAGATCGAGAGCTGCACTTCCGGGTGGTACGTCCTGAATTTCTCGAACCACTGCTGCACCAGGACGCTGAGCACATCGGAGGCGCCGCCGTGGAACGTCGCAACCAGCTTTTCCTTGCGCGGCTGATACGGCGGGAGCGCGGCGTCGAGCGAGGGCTGCAACACCTCCGGCGGCGGGAGCTTGCGGCCCGACTTGCGGCCCTCCTCAGCTTGCTCCGGTGTCTGCGGCTGGTTCGTAGCGAGAGCGGGGATTACCCAGTCGACCATCGGCCGCTCCGCCGCCGTGGCGGCGAGAGCGGCCGCGAAGAGCGCGACCATCACATGTCCATCTTGATGGTCATCTTGACGGTGCGGTCCATCCCGATTCCGTACGTGCCGGTCTGCACCGAGTTCCAGTAGCGCAGGTTGGCCAGGTTATCGACGGCCAGCAGGAAGGTGAGCCGGCGCGCGTTGATCATCGGGTGCGAGGTCACCCAGCTCGCGCCGGCCGAGTAGAGGACGTACCCGGGGATGGTTCCCTGCTGCTGGAAGTTCACGTAGCGGCTGGTCACGCCCGAGGCGCCGGCGTTGAGCGTCAGGCCCTTCACCCAGGGCATCCGGAAGCCGAGGCGGACGTTGCCGATCGCCTTGGGCGTGTTCTCCGGCGCGAGGCCGTTGAACTTCGGATCGGGGCTGTTCTGGATCGCGCGCAGCCACTGCCAGCCGAGGTCGAGGGTGAAGAGCCGCGTCAGCTCGGCGTTCACCGTCGTTTCCAGGCCCTTGTAGTTGATCTGGCCGCTGTTGACGTAGCACGCGGGATTGCCGCCGCAGTACGGGTTGGGATTCGGGTCGGTGACCGCGTTGGCCTTGTCGATGTCGTAGAGCGAGACGCTGGCGCTGATGCCGCGGAAGTACGTGGTGCGGAGGCCCACTTCCTTCTGCTTCGAGACCTGCGCGGCGAGGATCTCGTTGGCGTTGTAGGCGTTGGCCGGGGCCGTGCCGCCCGCCTCGAGGCCTTCCATGTAGCTGCCGAAGACGGTGACGCCGGGGAGCACGTCCCAGAGAGCGCCGAAGGAGGGCAGCGCGACCCAGCTGGTATTCGCTCCGCACTTGACGCAGCTCACCGGGTTGTACGTCTTGCCGTTGTTCTCGTAGTCCTCAGTGTAGCGCATGCCGAGCAGAAGCCGCGGCGCGCGAGGGTGGAACGAGATGGTGTCGTAGACGTACGCGCCGCCGTCGCGGCTGATCTGCAGCGGCAGCGCGGTCGGCGAGCCGGTGAAGTTCGGGGCGTTGAGGGCGATGGGATCGAAGATGTTCTGCGTCTGCTTGAGGATGAACTCCTTGCGGTTGAGCGGCGTCTCCGCGCGGCGGTCGGTCACCGAACCGCCGAAAGTGAGCTCGTGCGCGAGGACCGACGTCGAGAAGGCCGACTGCAGCTCGAGCATGCCGAAGGAGTTGCGGTAGTTCTGCGAGACGGTGGAGACGCGGACCACGCCGCCCGCGCCGGTGTTGATGTCGTAGTTGCCGATGCGGGTGGTGAAGCGCGAGCGATCGGAATACGACCGGCCCGCCTCGGCAACCACCTTGAGATTGTCGGCGACGAGGTAGTCGGCGCGCATCTGGGCGTTGCCGGTCTCCGGCGTGTACATGGCCCAGGATCCGGAGAGGAGGTTGCGCGGATCGGGAACCGGCGTGATCGGGACCTTGCCGTTGACCGGATCGAGGAGGCTGACGCCCGCCTGTTCCGGGACGTGCTTGCGGTAGTACTCGAAGTCGCCCTGCAGGGTGAGGCGGTCGCTGGCGCGGTAGTCGATGCCGGCGCTGCCGAACTCGCCGTCGCCGTCGAGCCCGCGCACGCCGTTTTCCAGCTCCGTCGCCGAGCCGTTGACGCGGATGCCCAGCTGGCCTTCGCTGCCGAGGCGGCGGCCGACGTCGAAGGTGCCGCCGTACTGGCCGAAGCTGCTGAGGGCGCCGCTGAAGCTGGTGACGTCATTCTCGCCGGCGCGCTTGGTGATCATGTTGATGATGCCGGCCGGGCTGGCCACGCCGAACTGGAGCGCGTTGGCGCCCTTCAGCGTCTCGAGGCGTGCCTTGTCCTCGTTGGGCATGGTGATCACGCCGGCGACCGGCAGGCCGCCGTTGATGCGGTAGTTGGAGAAGAGGTTGAGCTTGATGCCGCGGATGTAGATGGAGTCGTTGGCGCTGCCCTTGGAGTTGGCCGGGGCCACGCCCGCCACGTGCTTGACGGCCTCGGCGTAGCCTTCCTGCTCGTTCTCCGCCAGGGCCTTGCCGGAGACGATCTCCTTGGTGGTGGGCAGCGACTGGGTACCGCCGATGTCGAGGCCGTCGGTCGGGCGGACCGGCTGGACGAGCTTCGCCGCGCCCGGAATCTGCCGCCGCATCTCGCCGCCCAGCGCTTCCGCCTGGGTGACGAAGCGCGCTTCGTCCTCGCCCTGGGCATACGCGTAGACGGCGCGCATGGCGCCGATGGTCTTGCCCGACTTGTCCTGCAGCGGCAGGTCGACTGCGATCCGCTGGCCGGTTGCCGCGTCGATGGCCACCACCGGCTTCGCCTTCTCCGCGAGTGCCGTCTTGCGGCCGAGGTGCTCGCGATCCTTGGAAGCGATGATCACGCTCTCCGGGCTGGCCGCGAGATCGAGACCGATCAACTCGTGATGCCGGGCGACGATGCGATCGACCAGGTACTGGCCGAAGCTCCGGCTCGGAGCGGCGTCTTCGCTCTCGGCGGCGCGAGCGAGCGCCGGAATGGCGAGGGCAATGAAAACGGCTATCAGGGATCGGACGGCGGTGGGGCGCATGTGAAAGTCTCCTGCCAAGTGGCGGGAGGAACACTGCGACCTGCAACTGAACCGATCCTGAAGTGTTTCTGAATTGTCATTCATGACACAGCGCAGCGGCGGCTAGGCAGCGCCCGCCGCGGGAATCTCGGTGATCACCCGCAGGCCTTTGCCCCCGACGCCCGGAGCGGCGGAGATCTGGCCGCCGTGGAGCGTGACGATGCTCCGGCAGATGGCGAGTCCCAGACCGCTGCCGGGATATTCCTTTCCCGGCTGCACGATGCGGACGAACCGCTCGAACATCCGCTGGCGTTGCTCGACGGTGAGCCCCGGTCCTTGGTCCTCGACACTGACCCGCCACTTGCCGGCGCTCAGCTCCGACTGCACCGAGATCAACCCGTCGGTGGGCGAGACGTGGATGGCGTTGGTCAAGAGATTGAGCAGCACCTGACGCATCCATTTCGAATCGAAGGCCACGCTGCCTTCGCCGTGGTGGTCGCAGGCGAACCGGCGGCCGTGGTGCTCGGCGAGCACCGAAGCGTCCTGCGCGAAGGACTGCACCATGACCGCGTTGGCGTCGGCGCGGGAGAGGAAGAGCAGCTCGTCGATGATCTGGGTGAGCCGCGCCACTTCCTCGAGCTGCACCTGGAGCGCCTCGCGGTGCGCGGGCGGGAGCGCGTCGCCGGCCAGCATCTTCTCGGCGTGCAGGCGGATGAGCGAGAGGGGAATCTTCAGCTCGTGCGAGGCGTCGGCGGAGAAACGGCGCACCTGGCTGAACGACGTCTCCAGCCGGTCGAACATCTCGTTGAGCAGCCGGGCGAGGTCGGCGATCTCGTCGTGGACGTCGGGCACCGGGATGCGCTGGTTGAGATTGTCGTGACCGATCTTCTTCGCCGTGTCGCGGATCAGCCGCACCGGCCAGAGGACGAAGCGCGCCAGGCCGAGCCCGATGCCGAGGCTGGCGATCACCATGATCGCGAGCAGGAGCACGCAGACCTTGATGTAGCTGTCCATCACGTCGCGCACCGGCCGCAGCGGGGTGGCGATGGTCACCTCGAACGGCATCTTGTGGAATTCCTCGGCGCGCACTTCGCCGACGTCCTCGATGTCGACGGTGTACGTCCGCTTGCCCTTGATGTCGGGGATGTCGTGGCCGATCAGGTTGGTCGAGCGGAAGATGACGCCTTTCCCGGGGATGTGGACGTCGATGTAGAAGAGCGTCGAGGAGTAGTCGGTCAGCTCGCGGATGCGCGACTCGATCGCCTGCGGGCTGAGCGTGCGGTAGTCGGGGCCGAGGCGGCTGTCGATCTCGCTGAACTGCGTCTCGATCAAGAGGTCGACGCCGTGGATCAGCTGCTGCGGGTGCCGATCGATTTCATAGGAACTGGTAGCCCACTCCCCGGACGGTCTTGAAGAGCGCCTTCCCCGAGGTGCTCTCGAGCTTGGCGCGCAGCCGGCTCATGTAGACGTCGAGCAGGTTGGTGTCGACGTCGTAGCTCGAGGCCCAGATCTTGTCGGTGATCAACGTGCGCGGCAGAACGCGGCCGTGGTTCTGCATGAAGATCTCGAGCAGCGCGTACTCGCGGCTGGTGAGATCGATCGGCTTGCCGTTCACCTGGACGGTGTGCCCGAGGAGGTCCAGGCGGATGCCCGAATGCTCGAGCACCGTCTGCTTCTGAGTCGACTGCCGGCGAAGGAGCGAGCGCATGCGCGCCAGCAGCTCTTCCAGGCTGAAGGGCTTGGGCATGTAGTCGTCGGCGCCGACGTCCAGGCCCTTGATCCGGTCCTCGACGGTGTCGCGGGCGCTGAGGATCAGCACCGGCTCGTTGAAGCCGCTCTTGCGCCAACTCTTGAGCAGGTCGATGCCGTCGCCGTCGGGCAGCGTCAGGTCGAGCACGACCGCGTCGTAAGGGGTCTCGGCCAGCGCGTCGGACGCTTCCCCGCACGTCCGGACCCAGGTCGCGGTGTGCCGCTGCTCGGTCAGCGATTTCTGGATGAACTCGCCGAGGCGACGCTCGTCCTCGACTACCAGCACCTTCACGGCACGTTCCTCCCCTGAGGACGGTACAACCCGCGACGATCAGCAGGAAATTCCACACCTCTCAAGACATGGCGCGTCATTCGCTGAATGAACTTTCAGAATTGAGTCAGGTTGCCTTCAGCGCAGGCGCCTACTGTCCACCGCCACGGAGGAAACATGAAACTGATCGCTGCCGTTCTCTGCCTCGCACTGCCCTCGTTCGCCGCCGAAAAGGCGAAGAACTGGACCCCGCCGGCCGCCAAGATCCACGCGCAAGTCATGGCGGAAGAGATCATGGCCGCCCATCCCGAGCTCCTGAGCATCACCTTCCACGGCGTGCCGCCTGGGCTCGACAATGTCTACACCATGTTCGCCGGGTCGTACCTCGATCGCATCGGCAACCCCGACGATCCCGACGACATCGACGTGATCACCAAAGGGATCACCATCGTCGATCCGCGCTGGCATCGGACGAAGGACTCGGTCAAGAAGTTCGTGATGATGCTGCCGCTGCGCGACGCGCAGGGCGAAAACGTCGGGCTGCTGGTGATCGCGTACAAGCTGCCGTCGCCGGTGGCGAAGAGCGAGGTCGAGTTCTTCGCGGTCTCGAGCGCGCTGCGAGATCAGATCGCGAAGCGGATCGCGTCGTATGCCGATCTCTTCAAGCCGGCGGCCCAGTTCAAGGCGGAGAAGTGATCATGCGCTCATTGAAGATCGCAGCGATCGCGGCCGCCGTCGCCGCGCCGGCGTTTGCGCTCAAGTACGCCGCTCCCGAGCATCACCTCGAGGCCGACCCGTCGCTCGCGAGCTGGAAGCCGGGTCCGCTCGAGATCGCTCCGGAAGAGGAGCTGAACCTGGTCGGCGCCGACGTGATGGACGAGATCACGCTCGGCTGGGTGAAGATGATGCGCAAGGCCTATCCGCGCCTGAGCGTGACGATGGAAGCGCGCGCCTCGGGCACCGGCGGACCGGCGCTGACCGAGGCCAAGGCGCAGCTGGCGCCGGTCGGCCGCGAGCTGTTGCCGCCCGAGGAGAAGGCCTTCGTGGCGAAGTACGGCTACAAGCCGTTCGCCATCCGCGTCGCGACCGGCAGCGCGGGCTCGCTCGGCAAGACCGCAGCCTCGGTGGTGCTGGTCGACAAGGACAACCCGATCAAGGGCCTGACTCTCGATCAGATCGATGCCATCTATTCGAAGACGCGCCTGCGCGGGCACGAAGAGATCCGCACCTGGGGCCAGCTCGGCCTCACCGGCCCGTGGGCGAATCGCGAGATCCACCTGTATGGCTTGAAGCCCGTCAACGGCATCGAGCAGTACATCAAGCAGACGGTGCTGATGGGCGGCGAGTACCGCGACGGAATCGAGTTCGTGAAAGGCAAGGGGTTCACCCACGCCTTCACGGTGGCCGCGCAGGATATGGCGCAGAAGCCGGGCGGGCTGACGTACGCGCTGCTCTCGAACGTGGTGCCCAACGTCAAGGTGCTGCCGCTCGCGTCGAAGGCGGGCGAGCCGTTCTACGAGCCGAGCGTGGAGAACGTCTACACCCACAAGTATCCGCTCAGCCGCTACGTCTACATCTTCGTCAACCGCCCGCCGGGGAAGGCGCTCGAGCCCAAGGTCAAGGAGTTCCTCAAGGCCGTGCTCAGCCGCGAAGGCCAGGACGTGGTGGCGAAGGAAGGCGTCTACATCCCGCTCACGGCGGAAGTGGTTTCCGAAGAGCTGGCCAGGCTGGAGTGAACAGATGATCGCCGCCCTCCTCGCCGCCGAACTGATCGTGCAGAGCTACGCGCAGCACCTCGCCGACGAGGTCGTCGCGAAGAACCCGACGCTGCTGGTGATCGCGATGCACGTCTCGCCGCCGGGGATGGCGAACTACCCGATCGTCGCGTCGAACATCGGCCGCATCGGCAAGCCGGCGGACGACGACGATATGCGCGTGATCAACACCGGCAAGAACAACCTCGAGGTCGCGCACGGCGGCACGCGCTTCGAGGTCGAGCTGCCGATGCGCGACGTGGCCGGCGAGACAGTGGGTGCGATCGGGCTCGTCTTTCCGTACAAGTCGGGCGACAGCAAGGCGGCGCTGGAGAAGAAGGCGATCGCGATCCGCGATCGCCTCGCCGCACGCACGCTCAACGCCGTCTCGCTAGTCGATCCGTATCCGCTCGATCCGCTGGCGACGACGAAGACCCACGCGCAAAAGCTGGTCGACGAGACGCTGGCGAGACATCCGGAGCTGATCGTCGCCGGGATGCACGTCACGCCGCCGAAGGGCCGCGAGAACATCATCCTCGCCTCGAACTTCGGCCGCATCGGCAAGAAGGCCGACGACGACGACATGAACGTGATCGCCAGCGGCAAGCCCAACGCCCAGGTCTACGGCAACGGCAAGCGTTACGCCGTCGAGCTTCCGCTGCAGGACGCGGCGGGCAACACGGTTGGCGCGCTCAGCCTCGGCTGGCGCTATCGAAATGAAGAAGCAAGTACGTTCCTTTCGCGCGCGGAAAAAATCCGTGACGAGCTCCGCAAGCGCATTCCGTCGATCGAAAAGCTCGTCGAGCTGGATCCCTGAAGAGGACACGAAAATGACACTGTTTCTGTTGTGCGCAGCGCTACAAGTTCTTCATCCCGCCGGCCGGACCGAGCTGCCCGGATATACGGGCGACTTCGATCACTTCGAGTACGATCTGAAGTCGAATCGTCTGTGGCTCGCGGCGGAGGACCACGGCACGCTCGACCTGTTCGACCTGCGCACCGGCGCGTTCCAGAAGAGCTACACGGGCGTGGTCGGGACGCCGCACGGCGTTCTCTTCGTCCCGGAAAAGAATCGGCTGATCGTGACCGACAGTGCCGATCACACGCGCATTCTCGATGCGGCGACCGGCGCGCTCGCCGGCAAGCTGCCGCTCGCGGTCCCGGCCGCCGATCCGATGACGTACGACCCGTCGACGCGGCTCCTGTACGTCGTCAACGGCGGGCGCGATGCGAAGTTAAACCAGACTTGGATCTCGGCGGTCGATCCGGTCACGCTCGAGCGCCACGGCGACCTGCGCTTCGAGACCGACAAGGTCGAAGCCATGGCAATCGAGCAGAACGGCGACCGGATGTACGTCAACGTCACTGGCCGCAACGAGATGGCGGTCGTGAACAAGCGCACCCTTCGCGTCCTGCAGACGTGGCCGATCCGCGAAGCGCAGCAGAACGCGCCGCTCGCGTTCGACGAGCAGCACCGCCGCCTGTTCGTGATCACGCGCAAGCCGGGCAAGCTGATCGTGGTCAACGCCGACACCGGCGCGACCGTCGCCAGCTTCAAGGCGCCCGAGCGCTGCGACCAGGTAATCTGGGACGCCGCCAACCGCCGTGTCTACGCGCTCGGCGGCGAGGGCTACATCGGCGTCTTCCACGAGATCGACGCCGACCACTACGAAGAGCTGGCGCGGGTGCCGAGCGCGTCCGGGGCGAAGACGGGCATTCTCGTTCCGGAGCTGAAGCGGCTGTATGTCGCGGTGTCGCCGGGCGAGAGCAAGGCCACGGCGGCGATCCTCGCGTTCGACGTCGCTTCCGATCACTATCGCCTCGAGCGGGCCGCGATGCTCCCGGGCGCGAAGCCGGACTGGGATTACGTCACGCTCGATCCCGTGCGCGGCTTTTTGTTCATCGGCCGCCGCGCCGACGGCGTCACCGTCTGGGACGTCCGCAGCAATCGGGTGGTGCGCACCATCGAGAAGTCCGAAGAGGCCGGCGCGGTCATCCTGGTGCCCGAATTCGACCGCGGCTACACCGCCAATGAGGACGGCTCGACGACGATCTTCCGGCTTTCCACGCTCGCCACCATCGACCGGGTGAAGTTCGGCGACGATTCGGATTCCGGTTTTTTCGATCCAGTCACCAAGCAGATCGCGTTCACCATGGGCGACAGCCACAAGATCGCGTTCGTCGACGCGAAGACCGGCAGGCCCGCCGGCGACCTGTCGATCGACAGCAAGAAGCTCGACGGCACCGCACCCGACGGTGAAGGCAACCTTTTCATGGCGCTGCGCGATCGGAACGCGGTCCTCAAGATCGACGTCAAGTCGCACGCGGTCGTCGCGCGCTGGAACACCGACGGCTGCGAGCAGCCGACCGGGATCGCATATGACCGCGGCGGCAAGCGCATCTTCGTCGGCTGCAGGGGCACGAAGCCGGTGCTGGCGGTGATGGACGCGACCTCGGGCAAGGTCATCTCGACGCACGAGATCGGCCGCGGCAACGACGGCGTCGTCTACGATTCCGAGGCGCGCAGGGTCTACACCTCGAACGGCGTCGATGCGAACCTCGTCATCTACGATCAGCTCGACGCCGACACGTACGTGCTGTCGGAGGCGACCACCACGCGACCGTACGCGCGCACGATGGCGCTCGATCCGAAGACGAAGAAGGTCTACCTCGTCACCGCCGAGGGCACGGCCGATCCGGTCATGAAGATCAACAAGGCGGTCGCGCCGTTCTATCCGAACCGCTACTACCCCGATACGTTCACCGTGCTGACGTTCGCTCCGCACGAATGACGCGCCTTCTCCTCGCCGCGCTGCTGGTTTCGCTGCCGGCATTCGCGCTCGATCCGTTCGAGATCCAGGTCTACGACGGAACCGCGAACGCCGCCGGCGCGGCGGCGCTGGAAGTCCACCTGAATTCCAACGACCGCGCGCACATGACGCTCGAGCCATCGTACGGCGTGACGTCCTGGTGGGAGTTGGGCGCGTACGTGCAGGGCGCGCTGCTCCCCGACGGCAGCCTCGATTACGCCGGCGCGAAGCTCCGTTCGAAGTTCGTCACGCCACCGGGCTTCGACGAGCACTTCCGGTTCGGCATCAACCTCGAGGTCTCGCTCCTGCCGCGCGCATTCGACGCCTCGCGTTGGGGCGCGGAGGTGCGGCCGATCGCGGCGTGGGAAAGCGAGCGCTGGCTGTTCGCGATCAATCCCGATCTGAGCGGCTCGCCCGACTCGGCGCCGGCGTTCGAGCCCGGCGCGATGGCGAAAGTGAAAGTGGCCGGCCTGGCGCTCGGCGTCGAATATTTCGGCGCGCCTTCCGAGCGCGAGCACTACCTGTTCGGCGCGGTCGACGTGCTCTCGTGGGAAGGGATCGAGCTGAATCTCGCCGCGGGCAAGGGCCTGACCGCAGCCTCGGAAGGGGCCGTTTTCAAGGCGATTTTCGGCTACACCTTCGGCCGCCGCTAAGCTGAACCGCTTTTCAGAAACCGTTCACGTTCGCTTCAGCGCCGTGCGCGAAGCTCTCGCGCATGATCGTCCTAATCGCGAGCGCCCTGATCGTCTCGTACCAGACCACTCCCGCGAGTCGCTCCGCGCTCTTGCGCGAGCTGCAGACCGCGAAGGACT
>VBLM01000732.1:2284-2489 GCA_005879095.1 Deltaproteobacteria bacterium | reverse complement strand
GCTTCTCCTGCACCAGCGCGATCAGGGCGTCGCCGAGAGCGTCGCGGGTGCGCCGGACGCGCGGGTCTTCGCTCTCTTTTCCGAACATCGGCGGCCTTTCTGTGCCGGAAGTCGTCGGCCGGCGGGGCGGCCGCTACTCTACACTCGCGGCATGACCGACCAACGCCTCGGCGGCATCGCGCTGATCGCCGGAACGCTCGGAATG
>VBLM01000732.1:0-2272 GCA_005879095.1 Deltaproteobacteria bacterium | reverse complement strand
TCGCGCCTGGCGCAGCCGATGCCGGCGCGCGGATGATCGCGGTCCACTGGCTGGCGATCGCGACGCTGCCGCTGTCGTTTCTCGGCGGACTCGCACTTACCCGGCGCAGCGCGCACCGCCTCGCGGTCGCCGCGCTCGCCGTCTTCTGCCTCGCGCTCATCGCCGGGCTCGTCGCGGCGACAATCAGCCTGGCGGTGCCGGCGCTGGCGCGGCAGATGGCGGACGAACCCGCGGCGCGGCTGATCTTCCGTCACGACAGCGCGCTGATCCAGGCATTCGGGCGCGTCATCGTCGTCGCGATGTCGGCCGCGATTGCGCTCTGGTCGGCGGCCGGCCGCCTTCCTCGGTCGCTTGCGATCTACGGCATCGCCGCCGGCGTGCTGGCGATCGCGGCGCTGGCGTCCGGACAGATACGGATGGACGCGCACGGCTTCGGCCTCGTCGTGCTGGCGCAGGCGATCTGGATGGTCGGCGCCGGCATCGATCTCTGGCGGGCTTGAACCGCCCGAATCGCTCGGGCATCGTTCCGTCATGCGGGTCGCGATCGCGGGTGCGAGCGGGCTGATCGGAAGCGAACTGTCCGCTGCCCTCTCGGCGCGAGGCGACGAGGTGGTGAGGTTGCCGCGCTACCGGAGCGCGCCGTGGACGCTCCAAGGCGCGGACGCGGTCGTGAATCTCGCCGGCGCGAACGTCGGCGCCAAGCGCTGGTCGCCGGAATACAAGAAGGAGATCCTCGACAGCCGTGTGCTGACTACGCGCGCGCTGGTGGACCTGAAGCCGCCGCTCCTGATCAACGCCAGCGCGGTCGGGTACTACGGCGGCCGCGGCGACGAGACGCTCGACGAGAGCGCCGCGCCGGGGCGCGACTTTCTCGCCGGCGTGGTGACCGCCTGGGAGGCGGAGGCGGCGCGCGCGCCGGGAAGGTCGGTCTTCCTGCGCACCGGGATCGTGCTCTCGGCGCGTGGCGGCGCGCTGCAGCAGATGTTGCCACCTTTCAAGGCGTTCGTCGGCGGCCCGATCGGCAGCGGAAAGCAGTGGTTTCCCTGGATCCACCTCGCCGACGAGGTCTCGCCGATCCTGCACTGCATCGAGCACGATCACCTCTCCGGCCCCGTCAACCTGGTCTCGCCGGGCATCGTCACCATGAAGCAGTTCGCGCAGGCGCTCGGCCGCGCGCTGCACCGCCCCGCGCTCTTTCCGGTGCCGGCGGCGCCGCTGAAACTGCTGCTCGGCGAGTTCGCCGAGGTGATGCTCGAGGGCCAGCGCGCAGTTCCCCGCAAGCTGCTCGCCGACGGCTTCCAGTTCCGCTTCCCGAACCTCGACGCCGCTCTCGCCAACCTGCTCGCGCCTGCGCGATAGCGCGAGGCGGACGACGTTTTCGCCGCTGCGATGTCGGGGGGCCGCGGTAGAGTGCGCGCCACGATGCCTGACTTCACGCACCTTCATCTGCACACGCTCTACTCGCTCCTCGACGGCGCCATCCGGCTGCCCGATCTGATGAAGTCGTGCGCCGACACCGGCATGAAGGCGGTGGCCGTCACCGATCACGGCAACATGTTCGGGGTCGTCAACTTCTACCAGGAGGCGAAGAAGCACGGCATCAAGCCGATCATCGGCTTCGAGGCGTACGTCGCCGGCGAGAAGGGCATGGGCGACAAGAGCCAGCGCGTGGCCAACCACCTGGTGCTCCTGGCGCAGAACGAGGTCGGCTATCGAAACCTTCGCTACCTCAGCACCAAGGCCTTCACCGACGGCTTCTATTACGACCCGCGCGTCGACAAGCCGCTGCTGAAAGCGCACAGCGACGGCATCATCGCGCTGACGGCCTGCATGGCGGGCGCGGTGCCGAAGGCCATCCGCCGCGGCGACATGGACGAGGCACGCCGCGAAGTACGCGATCTTAAAGACATTTTCGGCGACCGGCTGTATCTGGAAATCCAGAGCAATGCCTTGAAAGAGCAGCTGCCGGTCAACCACGGCATCTGCGCGCTGGCGCGCGAGGAGGGCCTGCCGCTCGTGGCCACTGCCGACAGCCACTACGTGCGCCGCGGGGACGCCAAGGCCCACGAAGTCCTGATGGCCATCGCGTCCGGCCGCACCTTCGACGACCCCAAGCGGCTCCGGCACGAGACCGAAGAGCTGTACATCAAGTCGCCAGAAGAGATGTACGCCGCGCTCGAGGCCACCACCGGCGTCGGCGCCGAGTGGACGGAGGCGGTGCACAACACCTCGCAGATCGCAAAGTTGTGCAATGTCGAGATCCCGCTCGGGA
>VBLM01000731.1 GCA_005879095.1 Deltaproteobacteria bacterium | reverse complement strand
TCGCGGTGAAGGCCTTGAAGACGTCGAGCAGCTCTTCGTACGCGGTGTAGTCGGGAAGAAAGTGGCCGAGGTTGATGTGGCCGAGCGAGGCCGCGGCGCGGGTCAGCGCCGCGCGCCCGCCGCCGCAGATGCTGACGTTCTCCGCGCTGTATTGCGACGGCAGTCCCTTGCGAAAGAGGCGGTTGTAGAGGGACGCCACCGCTTCGCGCAGCTCCCACAGACCCGGCACCGGCGCGTATTCCTGATCGTCGACGCGCACCGCGACCTCGTGCATGCGCGGCGGCGCGCCCGGCAGATCGCCGGTCTCCGGCTGGCCCTGACCGAGGTTGCACCACGCCGGATCGCTGCTGCGGGAGCCGAGCTTGTGTGCCTCCGACGTGACGTAGATGACGCCGGTGCGCGGCACCGCGCGAAACGCCGGGATGGTGAAATCGTCGCTCATCTCATCCGCACGATAGCAGCGCGCGGCAGGCGCCGCCCGAGCACGTTTCGCCGTCGCCGCAGAGGTGGCCGCATCCGCCGCAGTTGAGGCGATCGTTCTGCAGATCGTAGCAGGAGCCCGAGCAATCGGTGAGGCCGGTCCCGCACGCGCCGGCGCACTTGCTGGCCGAGCACTTCTGGCCGCTGGAGCAGGCGGTGCCGCAACTCTCGCAGTTGTGGAACGTGTCGCTCACGCACGAGCTACCGCAGATGATGCAGCGCTGCAGGCACTGGTGGCTGGTGCAATAGAAACCGCCGGGACAGTCGCCGTCGCTGCCGCAAACGTAGAGGCAAGGCTGGCCGCAGGCCGCGAGCGCAAGCAGCAATGCAAACGCGATTCGCACGACGGAGATTTATCACGTCACCGGCGGAATCGAGGCAACCGTACGCCTTGCTTCAGCGCGGGCTCGAACAGGTCGCCCTGCTCGCGCAACCGATCCGGCATGGTGCGCAAGTTGAACTGCGACGGATCGAGGCCCGGCTTCACCTCGTTCCAGCGCAACGGCGCGGAGACCGGCGCGCCCGCCACGCCGCGCAACGAATACGGCGCGATCACCGTCTTTCCGTAGCCGTTCTGCATGCAGTCGAAGTAGAGCCGCCCGCGCCGCTGCGAGAGAGATCGCTCGAGCGTGATGGTGGGAAGCTGCTTCGAGACCGTCTCGCCTACAGATAGTCCGAATGCCTGCGCGTCGTCGAACGTATGGCCTTTCGCCAGCGGAACGTAGACGTGCAGCCCGCGCTTGCCGGTCGTCTTGGGAACGCTCGGCAGCCCGAGGCGCTCGAACATCCCGTGCAGGATCTGCGCGACTTCGATGGCCTGCTCGACGTCCTTGCCCTCGGCCGGATCGAGGTCGAACACCACCCAGTCCGGTTGCGTCAGGCTCGGCGCGCGCGAGTGCCAGGCGTGGATCTCGATCACCGAATTCTGCGCCAGCCAGCGCAACGCATCGACGCTGTCCGCGACCAGGTGCTTGACGCTTCCGGCCTTGGTGCGCGCCGGCGTCTCCACCAGCGTCATCCACTCCTCGGCCATCTTGCCCACGTCCTGCTGGAACCACTTCGCCTTCTCGATGCCCTGGTTCCAGTGGACCAGCGCCAGCGGCCTTTCGCGAAGCGCGCGCAACATCGCCGGCGCAACTGCTTGGTAATAGGCCGCAACGTCGGCCTTGGTAATCTTGTCTTTTGGAAAGAGCAGCCGGCCGGGATTCGATAATTCGACGCGGGGTTTCGTCACGACCGCTTTCGCGGGCTTCTCGCGCAGACATTCTTCCGGCTTCTTGTCGGCGCGCAGTCCCTGAAAAGCCGGATGACGCAGCTTTCCATCCGAAGTCCACTCGGTGAAACGGACCTGCGCAACCAGCCGCGGTTTGACCCAGTGTGCATCGCGCAAGCGAGGCGCGCCGCGCGCGGGCGCTTGATCCACCGCGTCTTTCGATAACTCCTTTTTCAATTCCGCGCGCTGCTTCGAGGAGAAGCCGGTGCCGACCTTGCCCGCGAACTCGTATCCACCGCGGCCGTCCGCGACGGCGAGAAGCAGCGCGCCGACCGATCCGGACGCGCCGCCCTTCCCCGGCGTCCACCCGATGATCGCCAGTTCCTGGTTCGCCTGCGCCTTCAGCTTCAGCCACTCGCGCGATCGCCCCTTTTCGTACAGCGAGCCCGGGGCTTTCAGGATCAGACCCTCGAGACCCCGCGCGCGCATCGCCTCCAGCGCCTCGCCGATCGGCCCCGGCACCTCCTCGGCGATGCGCAGTTCCGGCGGAGCGTTGGACAAGACGCTGCGCAGCAGATCGCGGCGGTCCTGCAGCGGCCGCTTGCGCAGGTCTTCGCCGTCGAGCCGCAGCAGATCGAAGGCGAAGAGCACGGCGTCCTCCTCGCGTCCCTGCTGGATCAACTCGAACCGCGGCACGCCGTCCGCATCGAGCACGCACACTTCGCCGTCGATCACCGCATCGCCGACCAGGATCTGCGAGAGGGCGCGCGCCACGCGCGGAAAGCGCGACGAGAGATCGAGACCATTTCGCGTCCACATCGCCAGCCGCCCGTTGGAGAGCGCCGAGAGCGCGCGGTACCCGTCGTACTTCACCTCCGCGATCCACTTGCCCGGCGGCGCTTCGTCGACGAGCGTAGCCAGCATCGGCGGCATGTACGCGGTGAGGATCGCATCCGGCGCAGCCCGCGGCGCGCGCAGCTTTCCGCTTCGCTCCGGCCCGCGCGTCGCGACGCGACCGCTCACCACCGATTCGGGCCGCTCCGCGATCACGTCGTAAGAAGGATTCTCGGTGCCGTCCTTCGCCTTGAAGATCAGCCACTGCGCCTTGCCCGGCGCGCCGCCGTGCGTCCGCACCAGGTGCCACTGGCCGCGCAGCTTGTGGCCCTCGAACTGCGCGACGATGTGGCCCTTCTTGCGCTGCTGCGAGAACTGACCGGGCGGCACCGAATCGCAGGTGCCGTTGTCCCAGATCAGCGAATCGCCCGCGCCATATTCGCCGTCCGGAATGCGTCCTTCGAAGCTGCCGTACTCGAGCGGATGGTCCTCCGTCTGGATGGCGAGCCGCTTGACGGAAGGGTCGTAGCTCGGACCCTTGGGCACCGACCAGGAAGCCAGCGCGCCGTCCATCTCCAGCCGAACGTCATAATGCAGACGGGTTGCGTCGTGTTTGTGCACCACGAACGTCGGCTTCGCGTGTTCTTCAACCGCCCCCGGCGCCGGTTCATTGGTGATCGAGAAATCGCGCTTCGCGCGGTATTCCTCGAGATTGCGCCGCAGTGGCGCGCTCTTGGTTCGAGGCTTGCGAGGAGCCATGCGTTTGCCCGACTTGCGCTGCGCGGCCATGCGCAAACGGTCGCCATGCTATCGCAGGAATGCCAGCAATAGTTCATTGACGCGTTCGGCCGCTTCGGCCTGCACCCAGTGGCCCGCTTCGGCGATCCGCTCGACGCGGACGTCGGGGACCCAGCGCGGATCGGGCTGCGCCAGCTCGGCACCGAGCCATCGATCGCGCTCGCCCCAGATCACCAGCGCGGGCGCATCGATCCGTTTCCAGCGCAGCGACGGATGCCGCAGCGCCGCTCGATAATAATGAATCGGCGGAGATCGATCGCGAACCGCCTGCAGAACGATGGAGATCTCTTCCGCCTGGTAGATGCGATGAAACAGGCGTTGCAGCCGCTCGTCGGTCATGAAGCGCTCCGGCAGCAACGGGAGCTGGAAGAAGAACACGTACCAGCTCTTGTGAAGCTGCCGCGGCGTCCACAGCCCGCGCACCATCCGCTGCGGGTGGGGAATGTTGAGCGCCGCGATCCGGCGCACGCGCCCGGGCCGCCACATGGCGAGATACCACGCGACGTAGCCGCCCCAGTCATGGCCGACGACGTCGGCGCGATCATGCCCCAGCGCTTCGATCAGCAAGGCGATGTCGGCGCAGAGTTTTTCCATCCGGTACGCTTTGACGCCGCGCGGCTTGTCGGAGCCGCCGTACCCGCGCAGGTCCGGCGCGACGGCGCGAAATCCGGCCGCTGCCAACGCGGGAAGCTGCTTGCGCCAGCTGATCCAGCAATCGGGAAATCCGTGCAGCAGCACGGCCAGCGGCCCATCGCGTGGGCCCATCGCCGCGCAGTGCAGGCGCACTTCGCCCGCCTGCACGTCGAAGAATTCCAGTTTCACCTCTTGCGTCGGCGTGGCGCCATCAAACCCAGCATGAGGACGGCGATCAAGTCCGCGGCCGGCGCGCTGCCGCAACCGGTCCGGCTGAGCGCGACCGGCGCAAACTCGACGTGCACCGTCCTGGTGATCGTCGCTCCGCTTCGCTCGGTCGCGGTGATGATCAGATCGTTCGGTCCCAGCCGCAGCGGCGCCGCCGCTCTGAAGTTGCCCGAACCGTCGAAGTCCACCTGCTCGTCGTTGATGGTGAGCGAGGCGAGATCGGGCACTTCCGCCACGCCGATGACCATCACCGAGTCGGTGTCGATGGTCGATCCCTCGGCGGGCGAGTCGACGCGGATGTGCGGTGCGGCCGGCGTCGTGTCCGGCGACGGCTTCTGCAGCGTGAGG
>VBLM01000730.1 GCA_005879095.1 Deltaproteobacteria bacterium | reverse complement strand
GCTACGCTTCTGCCTTTTCATGGCGCGACCCAGACGCGGTTGCGGCCCGTGTTCTTGGCTTCGTAGAGGGCGCCGTCGGCACGGTGCAGGAAGGCCTGCGAAATCTCGTCCGGCTTCAGCGAAGCGAGGCCGATGCTGACCGTGCAGTTGAGCGTCAGCGGCTCGCCGTTCAGGGCCGGCACCTCGAACCGATGTCGCGCGACGAATTCGCGCAATCTCTGCGCAATGATCGTCGCCTCTTCGACGGCCGCGTCGACGAGCAGAAAGCCGAACTCCTCGCCGCCGTAACGCGCGACGACGTCGCTGGACCGGACCGAGGCGGTGATCAGCGACGCCATGTGCGAGAGCACGGCGTCGCCCGCAGGATGGCCGTACGCATCGTTGATCCGCTTGAAGTGATCGACGTCGAGCATGCCGATGGTCAGGCCGGTCTGATACCGCCGCGAGCGACCCACTGCGACCTCCAGCCGCCCCTTGAAATACTTGTTGTTGTAACAGCGCGTGAGCCCGTCGCGGATGGCCAGCTCGCGCAGCTCGGAGAGACGTTGCAAGTGAGAACGCACGCGCGCGACCAGTTCCTGCGGCTCGAACGGCTTGGCCACGTAGTCGTTGCCGCCCACCTGCAGGCCGCGCACGCGCTGCTCGACGTCGCCCTTGCGGGTGACGAAAATGATCGGCATCAACTGCAGGCCCGGATGCGCGCGCACGCGCTGGCAGAGACGGAAACCGTCGATCTTCGGCATCACCACGTCGAGAATGACCAGATCCGGATTCTCGGCGACGATGGTGTTGAAGGCCTTGTCGGGCTCGCAGCAGAAGCTGGACTCGAACCCCGCGGCGCGCAGCACGCTGTCCACCAGCCGGGCGCTGAACGGATCGTCGTCGATCACCAGCACGCGCGCCGCGCCGCCGGAAAGCGCGATTGGCATCTCCGGCGCCGGCGCGCTTTCCGCCGTTTCCTGCCGGGTGGGCCGCGAGCCGCCCTCGAGCACCGAAGCCACGCCGGCCAGCCCGTCGCCGAGGATCTGCAGCGTGCGCCACTGCGCGTCGGCGCCCTGCTCGAGCAGTCCGTCGGCGGTGATCTCGCACGCCGAGGCGAGCCGGCCGAGGAGGCCGAGCTCGACGTTCTCCGCGGTGCCGGCGATCTTGTGGAAGAACTCGCGCAGCGACTGCAGCGCCGCCCGATCCTTTCCGTCGCGCGAGAGCGCCTCGTGGGCCGCCTTGGCCGACGCGTACCCCGTCCCCAGCTCGCGCAGGAAGATGAGCTTGAGCTCGAAGATCTGGTCGCCGGCCGCGTCGAGGGACATCTTTTTGAAGTATACCTGCGCGGATGATCGAGGTCGCGCACCTGCGCAAGTGGTACCGCGTTCACCGGCGGCAACCGGGGCTCGCCGCCGCCCTGCGCTCGCTCGTCCGCCGTCCGTACGAGGACGTGAAGGCGGTGGAGGACGTGAGCTTCTCGATCGCCGCCGGCGAGCGCGTCGGTTTTCTCGGGCCTAACGGCGCCGGAAAGACGACTACTCTCAAAGTATTGGCGGGCCTGCTCTATCCGACCGAAGGGGCCGTCACCGTCGCCGGATTCCGCCCGCAGGATCGCGCGCACGGTTTCTTGCAGCAGATCACGCTGGTGATGGGTCAGAAACAACAGCTCCTCTGGGACCTGCCGCCCTCTGAAACGTTCCTCTTGAACCGTGCCATCTACGACATCCCCCGCGCGCAGTACGACGCGACCGTCGCCGAGCTGACCGAGCTGCTCGACCTCGGTCCGCTGCTGGGCAAGCCGGCGAGGCAGCTCTCGCTCGGCGAGCGGATGAAGTGCGAGCTGGCGGTGGCGCTCCTGCACCGCCCGAAGGTGCTCTTTCTCGACGAGCCGACCATCGGACTCGACGTCTCGATGCAGGCCACCGTGCGCGGTTTCGTGCGCGCGTACAACGAGCGTTTCGGCGCGACGGTGTTGCTCACCTCGCACTACATGGAAGATGTCGCCGTACTCTGCCCTCGCGTGATGGTGATCGACAAGGGGCGGATGATCTACGACGGCGCGCTGCCCGAATTGATCCGCCGGGTGCGGCCGGACAAGCGAGTGATCCTGAGGTTGTCGAAGCCGGTCGAGCGCCGTGATCTGGAAGCGCTGGGAACGATCATCGAACACGTCGACGCGGAAGCGATCATCCAGGTCTCGCAGGACGGCTTGCAGGCGGCGGTGGCGCGCGCGCTGGCCACGCTGCCGCTGCGCGATCTGACGGTCGAGGATCCTCCTCTGGAAGAAGTGATGCGCGACCTGTTCGCGCAGGGGCGCGCGGCGTGAGCGTGCGGGCGGCGTTGCGGGCGTACCCGCAGTTCCTGCGCACCGGCTTCGCGTCGGCGGTGGCGTACCGCGCGGAGTTCTTGATCTGGATGTTCTCCACCAACATGCCGCTGGTGATGCTCGCCATCTGGGCGGCGGCCGC
>VBLM01000729.1:2988-4341 GCA_005879095.1 Deltaproteobacteria bacterium | reverse complement strand
CGGCCAGCCTTGCCACCAGGTACAAAAACAGCAACCGCTGCGGCGCGCCCAGCTCGTCGAAGAACTGCTTGACCGCGAGGTTCACCCGCCGCGTGCTCAACGCTCGGCGCAGGAGGCCCACGAAAAGGAACAGGGCGAGTGCGGTGAGAAAGCCTGTCAGCGATTGCAGTTGCGCCACGCGCGCATCGTCGCCTGCGAACGGCACTCAGAGCAAGAAAAGCCCCGGGGTAGTCAAACAAGCGCTTGACCGTACGCGAATCGCGCTCCTACCCTCGCCCGCATGATTCTGCTCCTCGCGTTGCTCCTCGCGGCTCAGGGACAGGCCGCACAGGACGACAAGGCCACACAACAGGCGGAAACAGGCGACAGCGAGGACGCGGCTCCCGAGGGCATCGTCTCCCGCGCCTCGGGCCGCCCCGACCATCCGCGCACGCTGGAGGAGATCGTCAAGAGCGGCTACATCCGCGTCCTGACGCGCAACAACGACACCAGCTTCTTCATCTACCGCGGCCACCGGATGGGCTTCGACTACGAGCTGGGGAAGAAGCTCGCCCAGCACCTCGGCATCCGCGTCGACATGATCATCACCCAGGGCTGGCAGGAGATGGTCCCGGCGCTGCTCAGGGGCGAGGGCGACGTCATCGCCGCCGAGCTCACCGTCACCGACGAGCGCAGGAAGGGAGTGCTCTTCGCCGAACCGTGGGGGCACACCCGCGAGGTGATCGTCTGGAAGGACGGCTCGCCGGAGATCAAGTCGGCGGAGGGTCTTTCGGGGAAAGACGTCCACGTCCGCAAGGGCAGCACCTACTACGGCACCTTGCAGGAGCTGAGCGCGAAGCTCGCGGCCGCCGGGAAGCCAGCGGTGAACGTCAAGGTAGTCCCCGAGGAGTGGGAGACCGACACCGTCCTGCAGGCCGTCTCCAAGGGCGAGATCGTCTACACCATCGCCGACGATCTGCTCGCCAACATCCACACCGCGTACTGGGACAACCTCGTCGTCGGCCCGCCCATCAGCGGCGAGCGGGACCTGGCCTGGGCGGTCCGGCCCGGCGACGTGAAGCTGAAGAAGGCCATCGACGACGTCTTCCGCGAGCTGCGCAGGAAGCCCGACTTCAACATCCTGCGGAAGAAGTATTTCGAGGCCGAACGATCGCTGAAGAAAGAGCGCAAGGACAAGTTCTACGCGAGCGAGACCGGGACGCTGTCGCCGTACGACCCGCTGGTGCGCAAGTACGCCGAGCAACACGCCTTCGACTGGCGGCTGGTGGCGGCGCAGATCTACCAGGAGAGCCACTTCGACCCGGCGCGCAAGAGCTGGGTCGGCGCGCTCGGGCTGTTCCAGATCATGCCGGC
>VBLM01000729.1:0-2915 GCA_005879095.1 Deltaproteobacteria bacterium | reverse complement strand
CGATCGAGCGTTACCGCTTCGCGCTCGCCGCTTACAACACCGGCTTCGGCCACGTCGACGACGCGCGGCATCTGGCACGCGCCGGCAGGAAGGACGCGGCGCGCTGGCGGGAGGTTGCCCCATTCCTCCTCAAGCTCTCCGACCGCAAGTACGCCCACAGGGCCCGATTCGGCTTCTGCCGGGGCAGCGAACCGGTCGATTACGTCCGGCACATCGACGAGCGCTATACCGGCTACGCCCAACTTGTGCCGCTCGAGCGCGCGAGTCGACAATAGTAGACCAAGGTGGGATGAAGTACGCGGGCGACCTCGTTACGTATGCGGCGTGCGCACGTCATCGCGAGCGCTGTTGGCCGCCTTCCTGGCCGTGGTTGCAGCGTTCACCGCCTCGACGGTCTGGGTCGGCCGCTCGGCGCGCTCGATCGACGCCGACGCGCTCTTGATCTCGCGGGACGCGGCGCCCGGAATCGAAGTGCTCTCCAACCTGCGCGCCGAAATGCGCACGCTGGAGATCGAAGCGCTCCGCGAGGTGGACTCGCAGGATCCGGTGCAGGTGGCGAATTCGCGCGCCCGCATCGACGCGCTCATCGCCCGCGCGCTCGCGCTGCCGAACGACGCGGTCGAAGCCGCCCTGCTCGGCCGACTCCAGGCCGATCTGCGCGCGTTCGACGAGGCCGCCGAGCGCGGAATGGCCGAGGCGCGCGCCGGCCAGCGGACCGCAGCGCGCCGGACGCTGGGCGAGGAGGCACGGCCCCGCGGGGACGCGGCTGCCGACATCGCCAGGCAGCTGGTGGACTACAACGCCGGCGTCACCCGCCAGGCCGCCGAGCGCATCGAGATCGAGCGCGGCCGCGCCAACCGGCTGGCGATCGAGCTGGACGCGGTCTCGGCGCTGCTGGCGGTGATCGCGGCGTTCCTCTCGCTGCGGATCATCCGCCATGCGCAGCGCGCCGAGCGCGAACGGCAGGCGCTGGTCGAACGCAAGGCGGAAGAGCTGGAACAGTTCGCCGGCCGCGTGGCGCACGACATCCTTTCGCCGCTGTCCGCGGTCGGCCTGGCGATCGCGCTGGCCGAGCACAACGCGCCGCACGCCAAGGAGGCCCTCTCGCGCGGCAACGCCAGCCTGTTACGGGTGCGCGGCATCGTCGATGGGCTGCTCGAGTTCGCCCGGGCGGGGGCGCGGGCGGAACCGGGGGTGCGCACCGAGGTGCAGCCGGTGGTGGCCGGCCTGCAGGAAGAACTGGCGCCGTTCGCCGCCGAGCGAAGCGCGGTGCTGAAGATCGATCCGCCGCCACTCTGCGCGGTGGCCTGCAGCTCGGGCGTGCTGCTCAGCCTGCTCGGAAACCTTCTACGCAATGCCCTGAAATACCTGGGAGATTCGAACACGCCGGGCCCGGCATCCCTCCGTCCCTCGCGGCCCGGGTCTTCGAACCTTACGTCCGGGGGCCGAACAACGGCATGCCCGGCATCGGCCTCGGTTTGGCCACCGTCAAACGGCTGGTCGAATCCCACGGCGGCACCGTCGGCCTCCGCTCCGGCTCGCGCGGCGGCGCCCTCTTCTGGTTCGAGCTGCCCGAAACGCCGTCCGAGCAGGCGTCTGCTCCCGCGCGCGCCGGCACCGATCTGCTTGACCATCGCGCTTCGAGCCTGTAGGTTCCCGCGCCCTCAGGACAATTCCGTCCGGAGTCGCAGCGCCCGCTCGCTCTCTCGCCTGGCCGGCGGAGAAGCAAGGGGAAACAGGGAAATCCGCATGTCGCAAGGGCCTTTGCATTACGAATCGAAGAAGCCGTCCGTCGTCGAGAAGTTCCGCACCCACGAGCGCGACACCGGCTCGCCGGAGGTGCAGGTGGCGCTCCTCACCGAGCGCATCCACTACCTCACCGAGCACTTCAAGACGCACAAGAAGGACCACCACTCGCGCCGGGGCCTGCTCAAGCTGGTCGGCCAGCGGCGCCGGTTGCTCGACTACCTGAAATCGAAGGACGGAGTCCGGTACCGCAAGCTGATCGACGGCCTCGGAATCCGTAAATAAATCCAAGGGGGCATCGAAAGGTGCCCCCATTTGTTTGTACAAAGCACGAGGGAGGACCCGGAAGCGCAGTAGGACCCTCATCGCAGCAGCAAACGTCGCTTTGCTCCTCCGATCAGGATCCAACGCCGCTCCCGGATCCCACCCCTCGAAAACACGAACGAAGCGAAGCGCGGGCGGGGCCCGCGCGAAAGGACGTTGCACATGGAAGCGATGACAGTGACCGCGCAGGTCGGCAAACAGGCCATCAGCATCGAGACCGGCAGGCTGGCGAAGCAGGCGGACGGTTCCGTCGTCCTCCGCGCCGGCGACAGCATGGTGCTGGTGACGGCGGTCTCGCAGAAGGAGCCCAAGCTCGGCTTCGACTTCTTTCCTTTGACGGTCGATTACCAGGAGCGTTTGAGCGCCGCCGGCCGCATCCCGGGCAGCTTCTTCCGCCGCGAGGGCCGCCTGACCGAGCGCGAAACGCTGATTTCCCGCCTCATCGACCGTTCGCTGCGACCGCTTTTTCCTGAAGGATATCAGAATGATACGCAGGTGATCGCGACGGTCTTCTCGGCCGACAACCAGCAGGACACCGACGTCCTGGCGCTCACCGGCGCTTCCTTCGCGATGGCGGTCAGCGACATCCCCTTCCCCTTCCAGTTCGCCGGCGTCCGCGTCGGCCGCGTGGGAGGCAACTTCATCGCCAACCCCGGCGAGGACGAGCGGGCGCAGTCGGACATCGACATCATCATGGCCGCCAACCGCGACTCGATCTTCATGGTCGAGGGCGGCGGCAAGGAAGTCACCGAGAACGACATGATCGAGGCGCTGCTCTTCGGCCAGCGCGCCATCGAGCCGCTGCTCAAGGCGCAGGAAGAGATGGCGAGCCGGGTCAACAAGAC
>VBLM01000144.1 GCA_005879095.1 Deltaproteobacteria bacterium | reverse complement strand
AGGGCGCGCCGGTGGTGGTCGAGCAACAGGCGCCGGCGGTCGCGGAGCTGCAGGCGCAGAACGAGTCTTTGCTGGGCGATCTGGCGGCGGAGAGAGGGCGAGCCAAGGCCCATGCCGAGCGGGCCGCGGCCGAGGTCGAGTGGGCGCAGGATCGGGCGCGCTCGGCGACGCAGGCGGAAGAGCAGGCGAAAGATCGCATCGAGGCCAGTGGCCGTGAGCTGTCGGGGTTGCGCGAGGAGCTGGCGCAGGCGCAGGAGGCGCGCGATCGGACCTCGGGTCAGCTCGCGGCCCAGGTCGCGGCGGTGCGCAAGGAGCTGGAGGACGACCGGGCCGCGGCCCGGGCTGCGCTGGAGAAACGGGCCGACGAGCTGCGGGCGGCCCGCGAGGAGCTGGCGCGGAACGAGGCGGAATTGAAGGCTGCCCGCGATCTTTCGGCGCAATTGAGACGCAGAAGATCCGCGAGCAGGGCGAGTTGGCGGCGGTGCGGCGCGACGACGTCGCCGACGAGCGGCTCGCGGGCCAGAAGATGGCGGTGCGGATCGCCGAGCTGGAGCGGCAGGTGGCCGATTCGGTGGCCGCGCGCGCGACGGAAGCGGAGGCGCGGGCGCTGCGGGTGGAGCTGGAGAAGCTCGAGCGTGAACGGTCGGCCGAAACGATGCGGCGGCAGGCGATGGAGGACGAGCGCGACCGGCTGGCGGCCGATCATCACGCGGTCGCGGCGCAGGCCAAGGTCGACCGGGGCAGGGCGGCGGCCGAGATCGCGGCGCTTTCGCAGGAACTGACGCGCGCGCAGCAGGCCGCCGACGAAGCGCGGCGCGCGCAGGCCGGGCTGCGCGAGCAGATGGAGGAGCTGGAACGGCGGGCGCGGCGCATCGAGGACGAGCGCGACGCTGCCGTGCGCAGCGGCGGGGATACGGCGGCAAAGGCAGCCGAGGCGGAGCGGCTGCGGGCGCAAATGGAATTGGAGGCGGCGCGCCAGTCGGCGGCGCGGGCGCGGGAAGAGACGCGAGAGATTGCGGCGAAAGCGCAGCGGGCGGCCGGCGAGGTGGTGGCGAAGTCGCAGCGCGAGATCGAAACCGCGCGCGCGGATGCGCAGGCTGCGCAACAGGAGCTGTCTGCGCTGCGCTCCGAGCTGGCGTCGGCGCGGGCGGAAAACCTCGAGCTCTCGCTGCGCCATGACGCGGCCGAGAAAAGGGCCGGAGACCTGGCCCCGAAGGCTCTGGCGTTCACGCCGCGGCGGATGGCGGCGGTGGCGCTCGAAACTGGCCGGTACGAGGAAGCCGAGCGGCTGCTGGTCGAGGAGTTGGCGCACGCGCCGGACGACGCGGCCCTGCATCTGCAACTGGGCCGCTTGCACTACGCGCGCAATTCCGGCGCCGCCGCCGAGGCCGAGCTGACGCGGGCGATGGCGCTCGATCCCCGCGATTACCGGGCGCCGCTCCTGCTCGGACTGGTACAGGCGCGTCGCGGGCTGCGGCGGCAATCGCGCGATGCGCTGCGCGAAGCGTTGCGGCGCAATCCGGCTTGCGCGGAAGCGCGCGATGGACTTTTGCTCTCGCGGGCACGCCTGCTCTGGCGTGGCGCGCTGGCGGCTGCGGCGGTGGTGGTCGCGCTCGCAGCGGCGCTGCTGCTGCGTTAAGCCGCCTTCTTGGCGTGCGCGGCCTTCCACTTGTCGCGCGCGGCCTGCTGATCCTTGGCGCTCAACTTCTTGCGGTGATCGTCGCAGATGAAGCCGAAGCGCGGGCCGCGCGACATGTTCTTGCAGCCCTCGACGCGGCAGTGCAGGTCGAGCCTGCGGCCTTTCATCGGGCTCGGGCCGCGGCGGCGCACGGTGAGGGCCGCGCCGCCCGACTTGGCGCGCTCGGCGAGGATGCGCTTCTGCTCGCGCACCGGGAGCGTCTGGTGCTTCTCGCAGAACCAGCGGTTGCGCGGGCCGTTGCCGGGGTTCTTGCAGCCCGGGTATGGGCAGGGGAACGAGCGCTTCTTGCCGGCACCGCCGGTCGGCCTGCCTCTCGCGCCTCGCGTCGATTTGGCGAGGATGGCTTCGACCCGGGTGGCAATGACGGAGGCGAATTGATTGATGAAGGTATCGAGCTGCGATGGTCTCGGCATTCTCGTTCCAGTCGATGTGGCTCGGCTTCTGGCCGGTAGGGCTCGATTTCTAGCTCATCATTGAAACGATTGCCAGATATACTCAGGCCGTCATGGACCTGGCCGCGCTGCACCGCGCGCACGTCGAAACGTTGTCTCGAGGGACCGAGGCCGCGCTGGAAAGGGCCGGATTCGCCGCCGTCGCCATCCATTCCGGTACGGCTTTGAAGCGGACCGAAGCGGACGATCAATACTGGCCGCTGCGGCCTACGCCGCACTTCCAGCATTGGCTGCCGCTGGCCGAGCCCGGCTGCTGGCTGGTGATCGCGCCGGGACGGAAGCCGTCGCTCCATCGATCGCTCGAGTACAGCTTCTGGGAAGCGCCGGCGGAGCCGGAGAGCGATCACTTCTGGGGATCGTTCGAGGTCGCTTCGGGGAAGCCGTCGCTGCCGCCCGGGCGGGTGGCGTTCGTGGGCGACGATCTGCGCGCGGCAGAGGAACTGGGGCTGCTGGCCAATCCGCCCCAGCTGGTTCAAGCGCTCGATCAACTGCGCGTTACCAAGACGCCTTACGAGGTCGAGTGCCTCGCCGAAGCGAACCGGCGCGCCGCGGTTGGCCACGAGCAATTGCGCAAGCTGTTTCACGGCGGCGATCGCGCCGAGCTGGAATTGCACCTTGCCTTCCTCGGCGCGACGCGGCAGGACGACGCGGAGACGCCGTACAAGAACATCGTCGCGCTCGGCAAGCACGCGGCGACGCTGCACCACATCGCGTACGAAAAGCGGGCGCAGCCGGCCGGGTCGCTGCTGGTCGATGCGGGCGCGTCTTTTGCCGGGTATGGATCGGACATTACCCGCACCTGGGTCAAAGGCGGCGGCGCGCTCGCCTCATCGTACGGGCAGCTGGTGGCCGGCCTCGAAGCGATGCAGCAGCGGCTCTGTGCCTCGGTGCGCGTCGGGATGCCGTATGAAGAGCTGCACGATCAGTCGCACCGTCTGGCGGCCGGAGTGCTGCGCGACGTCGGCATATCGCGATTGCCGGCCGACGAGCTGGTCGCGCGCGGGATTACCCGCGCCTTCTATCCGCACGGGCTCGGGCACTCATTGGGATTGCAGTGCCACGACGTCGGTTGCGCGCTGCGGCCGCCGCGGAAAGACAATCCGTTCCTGCGCAATACGACCGAGATCGCGGTCGACCAGGTCTTCACCATCGAGCCGGGGATCTATTTCATCGACGCGCTGCTCGATCCGCTGCGTGCCTCGCCGGACATCGACTGGAAACTGGTCGACGGTCTGCAAGCATTCGGCGGCGTGCGCATCGAGGACGACGTCGTCGTCCGGCCGAACGGCATCCGCAATCTGACCCGCGAAGTCCTGCCTCAGGGCGGCGGCGTCGCCTGAGCATTCGCTGTGTTTGCGGCGACGAACGGGACCGGTTTGTACGCGGCGGCGATGATGGTGAAGACGAAGGCGCCCACGGCCATCAAGCCGGCCCAGAAATAGAAGTAATTGCTTTCCGAGGAAAACGAGACGTTGCCGCGGACGACCGAGGTGACGAATGAGCCCGTTCCCAGGGTGAGGAACCAGAGGCTCATGATCGCGCCCTTCATCGATTTCGGCGCCTGGGTATAAGCGAATTCCAGCGCGGTGACGCTCACCATGGTCTCCGCGATCGAAATCAGCACGTACTGGATCACCTGCCAGCCGATGTGCAGCGTCGCGCCCTGCTCGATCGAGCGCTGGATCATCGCCGCGGAGATGAAGGCCGGGACCGCGATGAACATGCCGATCGCCATCCGCCGCAGCATCGTCATCCTCAGTCCTGCGCGCTCGAGCGCGGGATAGACGATGTATGCGAAGGACGGAACCATGATCAGAATCAGGATCGCGTTGAGCGATTCCATCTGCGCCGATTCCATGTGCCAGCCGAAGAGGTTGCGATCCATCTTCTCGGCCTGGTTGAACCAGGAGGAACCGTACTGGAAATAGAGCGCCCAGAAGGCGATGATGGGCAGAAAGACGAGCGCGATGCGAAAGACCGATCGCATTCCTTCGACCGCTTCGTCGCCGTGCTTGCGCCGCGCCGCCTCTTCGCTCTCGGTGAGCCGGGTGCGCAGCGTCGCCCCGAAGCCGTTGGGATCGCGGCCAGCCGGCGGTACTTTGACGTAATACTTCCGCCCCGCCAGATAGATGGCCAAAGCGGCGGCCATGAGCATGCCGGGAACGCCGAATCCCCAGGCTGGTCCGCTGCTCGCGCAGAGCCTCGCGGTTCCGAAAGCGCAGCCGGCCAGAAGCCACGGCGTAGCGATCTGCGAGGTGGCCGAGCCGACGTTGATGGCGAAATAGAACCAGGAATAGACGCGGTCGAGCAGGTGCCGCTCTTCCTGCCGGAATTGATCGCCGACGAAAGCGGACAAATTCGGTTTGATCCCGGATTGCCCGATGACGATCAGGCCCATTCCGACGAAGAGCGCGACGACGCGCCAGCCGAGGTCGCTGGCAGCGAGCACGGCATGGCCGAGGACGTATCCGTACGAGAGCCAGAGGATGGTGCGATAGCGGCCGAAAAAGCGATCGGAGAGCCATCCGCCCACGACCGTCATCGCGTACGCGGCGGCGACGAAGTAATGGTA
>VBLM01000728.1 GCA_005879095.1 Deltaproteobacteria bacterium | reverse complement strand
CCTTCCCCGGCCGCGGCATCCGCATCTGGGGGGCGCGCACTTTGAGCTCCGATCCGAGCTTCGTGCAGATCAACGTGCGGCGGCTCTACATCCTCATCCGCAAGAGCATCGAGAAGTACGCCCAATGGGTGGTGTTCGAGCCCAACGAGCCCTCGCTGTGGAAGAAGATCGTCCGCTCCTGCGAGGATTTCCTCAACGATCTCTGGCGTCAGGGCGCGCTGGTCGGCGCCGACCGGGACCAGGCCTTCTACGTCAAGTGCGACGAGGAGACCAACCCTCCCGAGGCGCGCGACGTCGGCGAGCTGATCACGGAGATCGGAATTTCTCCAGTGAAACCGGCCGAATTCATCGTGGTGCGGATCCACCAGTGGACCCGCGAGCGGACCGACGCCGACAAGGAAGCCCCGCCGGCCGTGGCGGCCGCCGCCGCGGGCTAGGCCTTTGATCGCACTCGCGATCCTCGTGTCTCTTCGAGCCCTCTAGCCAAGCATCCATATTTCTGATAAACTGCTTCGCGCTAGAAGTTTATCCAGAAATCGAGGGCGTTTAGCCTCGCCCGGGCCGCCGGCGGAGGGTCGACATGGCAGGATCGTCTCGCAAGGATCACCACGCAATCGGGTACTTCCGCGTCGAGCTCGACGGCATCGACTCGGGGTCGTTCCGCAAGTGCGGCGGCCTGAAGACCGAGACGGAGATCTTCGAGTACCAGGAGGGCGGCGACAACGAGGCCACCCACAAGCTGGTAGGGCCGACCAAGGCCTCGAACATCGTCCTGACCAAAGGCTTCGTCTCCGACCCGGCGCTCTTCAAGTGGCGCGCGGAGATCCACGACTCGGGCACCAACGCGATCAAGCGGCGCAACGGCGCCATCGTCGCGCTCGCCCTCGACGGCAAGACCGAGGTCGGCCGCTGGAACTTCCAGAAAGCCTGGCCGGTCCGCTGGGAAATGACCGAGTTCGACGCCGCCAGCGGCGAGGCGGCCTGCGAGATCCTCGAGCTGGCCGTGCATTCCCTGACGAAGGGCTAGCGAGAACGCGAATGCCCGAGAGCGCGAATCCACATATCGACTCGAGCGGCCCGTCGCTGGAGCAGATTCTCTGGCGGGCGATGGACCGCTGGGAAGAGCGGCCGGCGCTGGTCGACGCCGACGAGTTCGCGGCGCACATCGAAGAGGCGTTCGACGGCGACCTGCCGGCCGAGTCGTGGGTGGCGCGCTTCTTCGAGGGCGAAGCGAAGCTCCACGGCAAGGCGCCCTCCGACATGGCCGAGGCCATCGTCCGCGCCACCAAGGAGCGGCTGCACGTCTACGAGTTCGATCTCAACAAGCTCGAGTACGTCATCGTCGAGGACGAGGAGAAGGTCGTCGTCGTCTCCGACTTCGGCCAGTTCGCGCTGCGCAACGACGACACGGTGACGCGCGCGATCGAGTCGGCGGTGATCCCGAAGGATTCGTCCGACCGTGGAAGCAGCGAGCCGAAAGCGTACTTCGTGCGCTCGAGCGGCGAGGTGGTCGCGGTCGACGTGAAGAAAGTCGCGCGCTCGCTGGAGAGCCTTCTCGTCAAGCAGGTTTCGATGCCGGCGGTGCAAAAGCCCGGCACGCGCCTCTTGCCGTTCGCGCCTGCCCGCCGAAAGCTGACCGAGGCCCGGGAGGCCCAGGCGCTGCGCCAGGACGCGCGCGGGCTCAAGCCGGTTCCCCCCGCGCCGCGGCTCGACCGCACCCGCGCTTCCGATGCGCCGCCCGCGGCAGCGCCGACGGCGGTGTTCGTGCTGATGCCGGACGGCACGCTGGCGCGGCCCGAGATCGGTTCGGCCACGCGCTGGCAGGACATGCTCGGCCAGTACGCGCGGTCGGCGGCGTCCGCGGTGCCGGTCACTCAGCGCATGTTCCTGCAGACGGGCAACGTCGTCGCCGTGATCAACAGCACGGTGTCGAGTGCCGGCGAGCGCGCGATGGCGCGCGGCGAGAGCCTGTCGGCCGTCCGCGGCGGAATGGCGCTGCCGGTGAAAATCCTGGGCGACGACGAGCTCGCCAAGGCGCTGGCCAACGGCGCGAAGGTAGCGCCCGGCTTCGGCGTCGGCGACCGGTTCTGGGTCCAGCCGGAGGCCGCGTTCAAGCCCGACCTGAGCAAGCTTCCGGAAATGGCGCCGAAGAACCCGGCGCTGGTGGCCACGCCGCTGCAACTCGGGGAGATCACAGGCGATCCGTGGGCCGACTGGGCGCTGACCGGCGGCGGCCAGATGCCGCTCGAGGTGATGATGGCCATGCGCGGCCGGTCCCGGAGCGCGCTGCGCGCGGCGCTCGACCGGCCCGACGAGATCCCGCCCGAGCTGGCCGAGAAGCTGCGCGGCGTGCGCGGCAAGGAGCTGATGTTCTCGGGCGCGCCGGTGGTCGGTTTCCGCGCGGCGGACGGCAGCATCGTGATGCAGAGCGCGCGCGGCGCGGTCCGGCTGGCGGCGCTCGATCGGCCCGACGGCATGCTGCCGCTCGACCTGCAGTTGCCTGCGGGCGGTCCGATCGCGGCGCGTTCCGGCGCCCTGCCGGCCACCGCGCTGGCCGCGCTGCAGATGGCGCTCGAACACACCGCCAACGCCGGCGGGTTCCAGCTGCCGATGATGCGCATCGTCTCCGCGCCCGACGCGCTCGACGTCGGCGCGGCGATGGACCTGCCCAGCTTCGACGAGCGGCGCACCATGGTCCGGCTGGCGGGCGCGCCTTCGCTCTACGACGGCGGCGCCGGCAACCAGGTGGCGCAGCTGGTCTTGTCGATGCCCTTCCCCAACCAGGGCGAGGTGCACGTCGGTTCGGACCTCGCCGAGGCGCTGCAGGCGTATCTCGGCGGCCAGGTCCAGCCGGCCTCCGGCAGTCTGTTCGC
Organism: Deltaproteobacteria bacterium; assembly: GCA_005879095.1. Lineage (GTDB taxonomy): Bacteria > Myxococcota > Myxococcia > Myxococcales > 40CM-4-68-19 > 40CM-4-68-19. The sequence continues at coordinate 4,266 of VBLM01000728.1, read as the reverse complement.
GCCGTCGGTCGCCGCGGGCGGTGCGCTCGGCGCGGGCGGCGTGATGTTCAAGCTGCGCGGCGGCGAGGGCGACGGCCTGCCGCTCGACTGGAGCGGCCTGAATCTGCAGGCCTCGCAGAAGGCGCAGGATGCGATCATCACGCTCGACCTGCCCTCGGTTCAGCCACTGCTTGCCGGGTCCTCCTCGGTTTCGGGACTGCCGCTCCTGCTGCAGCGTGCGCTCGCGCAGAGCGGCGACTGGACCCCGGGACCCGGCGCACCGATGCCCGCCGCCATCCGCGAGATGGCCCTGCGCGGGCCGTTCGACGGCGCTGCCGGGCCGGATCTGATCTCGTTCGGACCCGCCGCGCGGCCGCTCAATCCGGGCGAGGAAGAGATCGTCATCCCGATGCCGCTCTGGGCCCAGATGGGCCGCGGGCACCTCTCGGAGACCGATCAGATCATGGGGTCGCCGCTGGCGCCCGCGGGCTACTCGCCGCCGATGGGCGTGTACCGGCTGGTGGTTCCGGCAGGCGGGCCGGTGGACATGACCGGCGGCGCGCCGAACGGCACCTCCGGGATCGTCGAGCTGGCGGGCCCCACCGGGCTCGAGATCGCGCTGCAGAAGAGGACCAACACGGTCCTGGCGAGCTCGCTGGGCGGACGGCAGATCATCGCCCGCGTCGCGCTCGACGACGGCGAGTCGGTCGTCACCCGCCGCGGCCGCATCCGCGTCGGCGCGCCGCTCAGCGCGCAGGACCTGGGCCCGCAGGACCCCTCGTCCGATACCGTTCTTTCGCAGGGCGGCGGAGCGCCGGACTCGGCGCCGACCGTGGTCGCGCAGCCGCGGGCGCCGGCGGTCGACGTTCCTCCGTCGGGCACGTTCATTGATGGTAGTTTCACCGGCGCGGATTCTGCTGCCAGCGTCACCGGCCCGAGCAGTGGCTCGTCGATGGCGGGCGCGCTCACCTCGGCCATGCAGATGAGCGCCGACGTGGACGCGCGGACCAGCATGCCGGGGCGGCCGTCCATCGGCCAGGGCACGAGCAGCTCGCCAGCGGTCACCTCCGACAGCAGCGGCTTCTCCTCGCGGGCGCAGGCGGCCGGAGAGCAGAGTGCGGCGGGATCGGCCCCCTCCGTTTCGTCGGCGGGTGGCGGTGCCACGGGCGCCTCCGCACTTGCCTCGGGCGGCAGCAATCAGACGCTGGTGGCCACCGCGCTCGAAGGCTCGATCGTCGGCGTCCAGGCCGGCTCGGCGATTTCGGACATGACCAGCGCGTCGTCTGGCGCGGCCAAGGCGAGCAGCAGCGCCTCCTCGCGCAGCTCGTCCGCGGGCGGCGCGCCGAGCGCCTTCATCACCGAGTTGCAGCCGGGCATGTGGAGCGGACACCGCCGCAACGACACCTTCGGGTACCAGTCGTGGAGCTATGGCTCGAATCGCGAGGATCGGCCCCAGTCGGTCGGCGGCGTCGATCTGGCGAGCCTCTCCCGGCCGGTCTACCCGTCGCTGCCCACTTCGCTGCGCTTCCGGTACGTCGGCGCGCCGCTCTGGTGGTCGGGCTCCACCGCCTCGGGCGGCATCGGCATGGCGGACGACGACGGCGAGACCGACTCCGCGCCGGCCAACCGCGCCATGCGGGCCGGCCTGCGCGCGGCGACGTCCGCGGCTTCGATCTGGCGCTCGATCCTCGTCGCCGGCCCGAAGTGGGGCGGCCCGAATGACGACCTGAGCGGCGGGATGGATTCCGGCCATGACGCGGCCGCCGGCGAGATGAGCAGCCTGGCCGGTAAATTCGACGCGCTCACGGCCGCCTCGCTGGTGGGGGCCGGCGGCGTCGCCGGGGCGGCGGCGGGCGGCGGAGCCTACATCGGCGTCAGCGGTTCGGGGTCGGCGGGGACCCTGAGCAAGGCGCAGGCAGCGCGGGCGCGGGCCAGCGCAGTCGAGATGTCGATCGTCGCGGCCATCCCGCCGGCGCCGCCTCCGCTGGAGAACATGGGCTCGGGCGCGACCGGCGGCAACGCGCCGCACGCGCGCGGCAAGGGCCACGGCCACCACGGGCACAAGGAAAAGGAAAACGCGGAGGCCGTCAGCCACTCGAAGATCGAGGGCTCCGTGGACGCCATCGCCCAGCGCATCTACCATCGCATCCGCCGCCGCATCCAGAGTGACCGCGAGCGGTTCGGCGGATAAGGTCTCGAAAGGACTTCAGGAGAAAACATGGCGACGCTCGAAAAAGCCAAACTGATGAACGTCGACAAGGGTACGTCGCAGGACGTGCTCTTCAACCCGAAGGAGTACTCGGTCCAGAAGAGCGTCCAGTGGGAGCCGCACAAGGCCCCCGGCCTCGACACGCCCGAGCAGGAATTCACCTCGGGCAACCCGGCGGTCCTCTCGGTCGAGTTGTTCTTCGACACCTACGAGGCCAAGAAAGACGTCCGCACCGACCACACCGAGAAGATCATGACGCTGGCGCTGGTCGATGCCGACAAGCACCGGCCGCCGCTGGTGATGTTCTCGTGGGGCGGGTTCACCTTCAAGGGCGTGGTGGAGAGCTTGAGCCTCCGCTACACGATGTTCCTTCCCGACGGGAAGCCCTGCCGCGCCACCGCCAACCTCTCCATCAAGGAAGCGCAGACCGCCAAGGAGCAACTCGAGGCGAAGCCGCGCAACTCCCCCGACCACACCAAGCGGCGCACGCTCAAGCAGGGCGAGACGCTGGCGCTGATCGCGCACGAGGAGTACGACGATCCGGGCGAGTGGCGGCGGATCGCCGACGCCAACGGGATCATGGATCCGAAGGACGTCAAGCCCGGCACCGTTCTCACCCTGCCGCCGATTCTGTAACCGGAGATTCCAGTGGCCGAGAACTTGTTCGCGATGCTGCAGAAGGCCCAGGAGACCGCCTCCGCGGCGGACTCCAAGATGTTCGGGGTCGAAGTGGCGATCGTGACCAACGTCAAGGACGACGACAAGCTCGGCCGCATCAAGGTGTGCTTCCCGCGGTTGCCGGGGAAGCCGGAGTCGGACTGGGTGCGGGTGGCGCAGCCGGCCGCCGGCGCGGGCCGAGGGTTCTACTGGTTGCCGCACGTGAACGACGAGGTTCTGGTCGCGTTCGAGCGCGGCGAGGCCCACCGGCCGTACGTGATCGGGTCGCTCTGGAACGGCAAGGACAAGCCGATCAAGGGCGCGTACGAGGACGAAAACACCACCATCTTCATCCAGACCAAGTCCGGACATCAGATCGTCCTCGACGACAAGAGCGGTCAGGAGAAGATCGTCATCGCCGACAAGTCGGGGAACCGGACCCTGACGTTCGACGTGAAGAACAAGAAGTTCCTGGTCGAGGCCAAGGAAGGCGACGTCGAGATCCACGCCGAGAAGAAGATCATCCTCGAGTGCGAAGACCTCGAGATCAAGACCAAGAAGACCGGCAAGATCGACATCGGCTCGACGTTCGACCTGAACGTGAAGGACAAGGCGAACATCAAGGCCGGGCCGCAGCTCAATATCAAAGCCAGCCGCGTGAACATCAACTGAGGTTGTGGTAGGCGTCTGGAGTGCGCATCGCGCTCCTGATCTGCTGCGTCTCCGCCGCGGCGGTCGCTGACGACAATGACTTGCAGCTATGGAAGCTCGGGCATCCCGATCCGATCAACTGTACGCGCTGCGACGGGAGCGCGGGCGACACGGGCGAGCCTGGTGACCCGAACGCGCAGGCGCGGTTCCACCGGCTGGCGAGCACGCTGGGCCTGGCGTTCGCACCGCCCTTTCAGGAGACGGCGGGGACCCTCGGGCAGTCCGGATTCGAGGTGGGCGTCTCGTCGTCGGAGGCGTTCCTGCGCATCTCCGGCGACGCCTGGCCGACGCGGACCAGCGGGCCGCCCAAGGTGCTGGCGATCCCGACGGTGACGCTGCGCAAGGGGCTGGGCGGCTCGCTCGAGTTGGGCGCGGCGGTCGCGTGGCTGACGAACTCGCAGATGATGGCGCTCTCGGCGGAAGTGCGCTGGGCGCCGGTGGACGGGCTCGTTTACGGGCCGGACGTCGCGGTCCGCGCCTGGGCAACGCGCGTGATCGGGACGCAGGAGATGGATCTCACGGTCGGCGGCGCGGATCTTCAATTATCACGCGGGTTTGGCGTCGCCGGGATGGTCAAGCTGCAGCCCTATCTGCAGGGCGGAATGGTCTTCGTCAACGCGCTCAGCAGCGTGATCGACTTCAAGCCCGCGGCGGAGAACCAGGCGAACCCGACCGCTGACGACGGGATCTTCCGCAACATCTCGTTCGTC
>VBLM01000143.1 GCA_005879095.1 Deltaproteobacteria bacterium | reverse complement strand
GTGCAGAGTCCGGACGTGAACGTATGGGTCTCGGCCGGCATCCAGGGCCGATTCGATCTCTTCGGCAGCAACGGCCCGTCGATGCGGCTGGCGAGCGCGAACTGACCGCGAAGGGAGCGCCCTCGAATCGGGGGCGCTCCTTCGCCAAGCTCAGACGCCGAGCGCTTTCGCCGCCTTGGCGACGTCGCCCTCGGCCACGAAGATCACCGTAGCGAACTTGCCGCCGATGCCGAACGCGTCGGTCGCTTCGATGTTGACGCCGGCCTTGGAGATCTTCTCCAGCACGCTGTGGTAGTTGCCGATCTGATCCGCATCGTCCACCCAGAACGCCGCCTCCGTCTTGGGCGGCTTGCCCAGCTTGGTGAGCGCCTTCTTCGCGCGATCGACGTCGGAAGTGAAGAAGTGGGCCTGCGCCTCGCCCGGGCCTATCTGGTAGGCCCAGCTCGCGGTGACGTTCACCTTTGCCTCGCGGAATGCGCCCAGCACCTGGGCGAGCGCGCCGGGCTTCGGATCCAGCTTGACGGTGAGCACATCGATCTTTCTGGCGGTGGCCATCTCATCCTCCTTTGCAAGCGTCGGACATTCTACCCATGTCGGATGATATCGTCCCTCGAGTGAGCACGACGACGATCCGTCCCTGCGGCCCGCAGGACATACCGGCTCTTTTCTCGATCATCAACGATGCCGCGCAGGCCTACAAGGGCATCATCCCCGCCGATTGCTGGCACGAGCCATACATGAGCCTCGACGAGCTGACGCGGGAGATCGGCCATGGCATCGCCTTCTGGGGCTGCGAGGAAGGTGGCAAGCTCGTCGGCATCATGGGCATTCAAGACTGTGGCGAAGTCACGCTCATCCGCCACGCCTACGTGAAGACCGATGAGCGCCGGAAGGGCATCGGGGAGAAGCTCTTGAAGCAACTCGAAACCATGACCCCGAAGCCAATCCTGATCGGCACTTGGAGCGCCGCCGACTGGGCGATCCGCTTCTACGAGAAAAACGGATACCGCAGCCTCTCCCGCCCAGAGACCGAGCGTCTTTTGCGCAGGTATTGGGACATCCCCGAGCGCCAGATCGAGACCTCTATCGTCCTGGCGAACGCGCGCTGGGTGTCGTGAGCGAGCCTACCGCTTCTGCTGCATCTGTTTGTAGAAGTCCTGGGCGCGCTTCTCCATTTCGTCCGGCGTGAGATCCTCTTTGTGCGTCGCCACGCTCCAGTTGTGTCCGAAGGGATCGGTGAAGCCGCCCCAGCGGTCGCCCCAGAACTGATCGCCGATCGGCATCGTCACCTTGGCGCCGTTGTCGGTCGCCTTCTTGAACACCGTGTCGCAGTCCTCGAGGTAGAGGTTGAGCCCGACCGGCGAGCCGCCCAGCTTGCGGCCATCCTGGACTGCGTGCGGCGCGCCCTGCATCGTGTCACTCACGAAGACCACCGACGAGCCGATCTGCAGCTCGGCGTGCATCACCTTGCCGTCGGGGCCGAGGTGGCGCTTGCCGCGCTCGCTGGCGCCGAGGATCTTCCTGTACCAGTCGATCGCTTGCGCGGCGCCGTCCACCACCAGCGACGCGGTGAGGGTCTGCAAGCCTTCCGGGATGTACCTCTTCGCCTTGGCCATGGTTGTCGACCTCCACTCGATGAAGTGGGGCAACGTACTCACTGGCATCCGGCTCCGGAAGACGCCGGCCGGCGGCTACCCGGCCATGAAGTCGTGGCCGCGCACCGTCTTGCGGCCGTTCGACTTGGCCCGCTTTGCCGCCTGCTCGAGCAGCCAGTAGATGTAGCCGTTGAGAGCCTCGAAGGCGTCGCCGGCGGTATTGCAGCCGGCCTTCTTGAGCACGCCCTTGGCTTTGCTGGCGATCACGAGCGGTTCCATCGGCTTTTTGGCCACGTTGGTCTCCTCCCCCGAAATGGGTAGCGCTCTTCTACCCGTCCTGCGGTCCGGCTGCTACCGCGGAATGCAAGCCGTCCACGCGACCGTGGCTCACTCGGCAGGGTTGCGATCGTTTTCGAGCTCATTGGCGGCGTCTTTCAGCGCTCTCGCCACCTCGGGAATCGCGGCCGCCGACGCCGGCACGCGGTCCAGCTCACGCCTCGCTCCCTCGAAGTCCTTGCGCGAGTGCTTGAGGCGGCACATCGCGATGCGGGCCTCGGGAAATTCGGGCGAGAGGTGCAGCGCCTCGGCGAGCTCACGATATTCGCCTTGCTCGTCGCCCAGTCGGTTGAAGGCCATCGCGGCCTCGAGGTGGAGCGAAGGGAACCCCGGAAGCAGCTTGAGTCCCGCCTGTGCCCGTTCGAGCGCCGCCTGCCCGTTTCCCAGGCGTAGATAAATCATCCCCTCGGTGAAGAGGATCTCGGCAAGCGAGCCCGTCGTCGCGCCCGCGAGCAGCGCGTGTTGCCGCGCCGTCTCGATGCGCGACAAGGCCGACGGGAAATCGCCCAGTCCGGCGTCGATCACCGCCATGTGGTGCAGTCCCAACCAGTCGTCGAGCCCGTTCTCCAGCTCTTCCGAGAACAAGGTCGCGTCCGATCGCCAGTGCTCCACTCGACGAATATCCGAAAAGAAGTTGAGCCCGATCACCGCGACGGTGACTCCGGTAACCGCATATCGGGTCATCGCTTTTTGACTGTCGCGCGTCTTGCCGAGCGCAATGGCAAGGAGCCACGCGAGGCCGATCGACGGCCCATAGAAGTAGCGCTCGGCAGAGTTGCCCGAGGCGCGCAGCACGAGGCCCACCATTCCCAGCATCAGCGCGAACATCATGAACGGAGCCATCCAGCGCGGTTTGCGCCAGAGCGCGACGACGATGGACACGAGAAGAACGAGGACGAGGAGCACGATCCCGCCGGCGACCGGCCGGTAGGTGTGCGCCACCGCGAGCGGAAACGGCGCCAGCGCTCGCTCGGTATAGATCGCGATCGCGGAGGAGTAGTCGATGGCGAGTTCGACGACCGGTCTCATCAGCAGGCTGAAAGTGAGAGAACCCGTGCCGGCGCGGAATCGGATCCACTGCCACACGCAGAAGATCGCGCCGAAGAAGACGTACTTGGGGATCGCGCGCCGGTCCAGTCGCCCGAGCGTCCAGTCGTCGACGGCAAGAATCGCGAACATCGGCACGAAGCTTTCCTTGGCCATGATGGCGAGGAAGAGCAATACGCCCTGTGCCGCGATCGCGAGGCGCCCTTGGCGAGTCTGCAGGATCAGGGCCGCCATGCAGAAGAGGCTCCCGAGCAGGTCGTATCGGCCCGACGCCCAGGCGACCGTCTCGACCTGCTCCGGATGCAGCGCCCACCAACAGGTCGCGATGAACGCCGCACCCAGCGCCCACGGCCGTGTCCCGCCGACGCGTTGCCGCAGGAAGACGAGCAGAAGCAGCGCAAGCGCGGCGTGCAGGATCAGGTTGCCGATGTGAAAGGAACGAGCCGTCGTGCCGAGGACCCGGGCATTCAGGTATAGCGAAGCAAACGTGACGGGCCGATAATTGTAGGACAGCGGCGCCAGCGGGTTGGCACCCTGGTTCGCGTCCCGGTCGAAGGCGTGCCGCAACTCCGTGAAACTGGTCAACGCCGGGTTGAACTCGAGATACCCGTGATCGTCCCACACGAACCCGTTGTCGAGAGCCGCGGCGTACGCGCTCCAGATCAGCGCCACCAGAGCCACTGCTGCGATGGGCAATCCGGCTGGGCCGGTGAAGATCTGCCGTGCGCCAGGAACTGCGCGAGACGCCGGTGACTCACTTTGCTGCATTTTTCTTCGTACACGATAGCACGTATGCCCGGCGATCCTCAGAGATTTAACTAGGCAGAATCTCAAGCAATTTCGACCATCGCCTGCTGTTCCGATCTCGCTGTCGAGTTGAGGCGCAATCTCTCAAAAGAAAGCGCGCCGCATTCGCACGCTGGAAGCCGCCGCAGTCTATCCTGAAGCCCATCCTTCCTCGAAAGGAACACTTCATGCGCAACCTCCTGTTCATCAGCCTATTCGCCGGAGCGGTCTCTGCCGCCAACTACGGGCCCGGTTTCAAACAGACGATGGTGCCGGTCGAGGGAGCCACGCTCAGCGCTACCGTGGGCGGCAAAGGACCCACCGTGCTCCTGCTGCACGGGTATGCCGAGACCGCGCAGATGTGGAAGCCACTCGCAGTCGCGCTCGCGCCGCGGTTCACGGTGGTCGCGATCGATCTGCCCGGCATCGGCGACTCGTCGATTCCGTCGAACGGCATCGACATGACGACCTCGGCGCGGCGCATCCACGAGGCCGTCCACAAGCTGGGCTACGATCGAGCCCGCGTCGTCGGTCACGACATCGGGCTGATGGTCGCGTACGCGTACGCCGCGCAGTACCCGAGCGAGGTCGAGATGCTGACGTTGATGGACGCGTTCCTGCCCGGCATCGGTGCGTGGCGAGACGTATATGACGCTCCCGGCCCGTGGCACTTCCGTTTCTACGGACACACGCCGGAGCTGCTGGTGAAAGGCCGGGAACGGACATACTTCGAGCATTTCTGGAACGACTTCGCGGCCGATGCGACGCACTCCATCCCCGAGGCGGAGCGACGGGCCTACACGAAAGCCTACGCAAGGCCGGGACGGATGGCGGCCGGGTTCGCGTACTTCTCGTCGTTCCTCAAGACGGCGGACGAGTTCGGGGCCTTCGGCAAGACGCAGCTGCCGATGCCGGTCACCTCGATCGGCGGAGAAAAAGCCAACGGCGAAGCCCTGGGTGCGCAGATGAAGCTCATCTCGGCCAAGCCGACGATCGTGATCATCAAGGGCTCCGGGCACTGGATGATGGAGGAAAAGCCCGCGGAGACGATGGCCGCCGTGACCCACGCGCTCGAACAGTCCACGACCGCGCAGAAGTGAGGAGCGTTTCGGCTGAAGCGGCATCCCACTGAGGATGATTCCGTATTCGATCCTCGATCTCGCTCCCATCGTCGAGGGCGGCGACGCTGCACAGGCGCTCCGCTGCTCGCTCGACCTCGCCCGTCACGCCGAGCGGTGGGGCTACCACCGCTACTGGGTCGCCGAACACCATGGCATGCCCGGCGTCGCCAGCGCCGCGACCGCGGTGGTGATTTCGCACCTCGCGGCCGGCACCTCCCGCATCCGCGTCGGCGCAGGCGGCATCATGCTGCCGAACCACGCTCCGCTGGTCATCGCGGAGCAATTCGGCACGCTCGAGTCGCTCTATCCCGGACGCATCGACCTCGGTCTCGGCCGTGCGCCCGGCACCGACCCGCTCACCTCCCGCGCGCTGCGACGCACGCTCGACTCCGACGTCGACGCTTTCCCGCGGGACGTGCTCGAGCTGCACTCCTACTTCCAGCCGCACCAGTCCGGCCTGGTGCAAGCGGTTCCCGGCGCGGGGCTGAACGTGCCGATCTGGATCCTCGGTTCCAGCCTCTACGGCGCGGAGCTGGCGGCGGCGCTCGGATTGCCGTACGCCTTCGCCTCGCACTTCGCGCCCGCGCAGTTGATGCAGGCGATCGAGCTGTACCGCGAGCGGTTCCGTCCCTCGCCGCAGCTGGCGCGGCCCTACGTCATGGCGGGCGTCACCGCGATCGCCGCCGACACCGACGAAGAAGCGCGCTTCCTCGCCACTTCCGTCGAGCAGGCCATCGTCAACCTGCGCACCGGGAGCCCGGGTCGGCTGCCGCCGCCGTCGCGCACGCTGCGCTGGGGCTTCCGGGAGCGCGCCATCCTCGACCAGGTGCTGAGCTGCTCGGCGATCGGCTCGCCGAAGACGGTGGCGCGGTGGCTCGAGGAGTTTACCCGGCGGACCAGCGCCGACGAATTGATCATCGCTGCACAGATCTTCGGCCACCAGGCGCGCCTGCGCTCCTATGAGCTCACCGCGGTCGTGGATCGTCCGAAACGAGCCGTCGAAATGCCGTAGGCGAGTACCCGCTGAGACCTACCCGTCTGTCGATCTCCTCGATGGCTGGTGGATCAACCCGGTTCGCCGTGAACGCTGGCCATTTGCCGGGCGAGGCGCGCGATG
>VBLM01000142.1 GCA_005879095.1 Deltaproteobacteria bacterium | reverse complement strand
GCTCGTCGATGCGGAAGCGCTTGCCGATCACGTCCCGACCGGGGAAGTAGCGCCGCACCCATGCCTGGTTCACGATTACCACCGGGCCGGCCTTCGCGTCGTCGGCGGCAGTGAAGTCGCGGCCAGCGATCAGCGGTTGACGCATCGCGGCAAAATACCCGGGCATCACGAAGCGCATTTCGTCGGTCGGGTTCGGCTCGCCGGGGCGCAGCTCGAAGCCCTCGATGAAGTACGTCTGCGACCAGCCGCGGACGGTCGGCACCCGATCGATTCCGCCCGTCGCCTGCGCGCCGGGCAGCGCCGACGCCGCGCGGATCGCGTCGGCGAAGTAGCGGCGGCGGGCCGCGTATCCCGGCAGCGTGCCGCCGACGTCGCCGTCGCCCATGTCGTATGTCGGTCCAGCCGGAGCGAGAACCGCGGTCATGGCGCCCTCGACTTCGAAACCGGGCGAGACGCTGACCAGCCGGCCGAAGCTGCGCAGCATCAGCCCCGCACCGGCAAGCAAAAAGATCGAGATCGCGACCTGCGCGGCGACGAGGAAGCTGCGCAGGCGTCCGCCGTGGGCGGTGCCGTGGGCGCCGTCCTTGAGCGACGACACGAGGTCGACCTTGCTCGCGCGCAGCGCGGGGAGCAGCGCGAAGATCAGCGTGGTCACACCGGTGAGCGCGATCGAAAAGCCGAGGACCGGCGCCGACAACCGGGCGTTCCCGAGATCGCGGATCTGCCGTGGCGCCGAGGCCAGCAGCGCCGAGAGCGACCACATCGCGAGCATCAGGCCCAGCGTCGCGCCGGCCACCGCCATCGCCAGGCCCTCGGTCAAAAGCTGCCGGACGATGCGCGCGCGAGAGGCGCCGATGGCCGCCCGCACGGCGAACTCGCGCCCCCGCTGCGCCGAACGCGCCAGCAGGAGATTCGCCACGTTGGCGCAGGCGATCAAGAGGACCAGCAGGACGGCGCCGAGCAGCACCAAAAGCGGCTCGCGCGTCGTCGAGGTGAAACGGTCGCGGATCGGATCCGCCAGAAGACCCCAGCCGAACTCCTTCGGGTAGTTGTTCGGATGGTCCTGGACGATCCGCGCCGCCAGCGCGGAGAGCGCTTTCCGCGTCGCCTCGAGCGTGACGCCGGGCCTGAGCCGCGCGACGACCTCGATGAAGCGATAGCCGCGGGCATTCGAGACCTGCTCCTGCGAGAACCCGATCGGCCTGCAGAAATCGCGCTGCCCATCGTAGCTGAAGCCTTCGGGAAGGACGCCGATGATCTGGTGCGGCCGTCCGTCGAGGGTGATGGTGCGGCCGACGACCGACGGGTCGGCGCCGAACCGCCTCCGCCACGCGCTCGCCGAGATGAGCACGACGCCATCGTTGCCCTTCATGTCCTCGGCGTGCGTGAAGGTGCGACCGAACAGCGGCTGGACGCGGAGCGCCTCGAAGAAGCCGGAGGTAACCGCCAGGATCTCGACGCGCTCGGCGCGGTCGGTGAGGAGCGACGCGGTCTGGCGGGTCACCCCGCCGGAAGCCTCGAAGAGCGGAAATGCCCGCAGGTCGGTGACGACTTCCGGCGGTGAGAGGCCGCCGTGTTTCCAGCCGTACCCGCGCTGCTCGGCGGTGACCCAGACCAGGCGCTGCTCGTCGCCGAATCCGAGCGACTGCAGGAGAACCGCGTGGACCACGCTGAAGATCGCGGTCGTCGCGCCGATGCCGAGCGCCAGCGCCAGGACCGCGGCGACGGTAAAGCCCGGCGTGCGGCGCAGGCCGCGGATGGCGAAGCGCAGGTCCTTGATGAACGTCTCCATGGTCACTCCGCCTTGAGGGCCGCCATCGGGTCCACCCGCGCCGCGCGCAGGGCGGGCAGGCCGCTCGCCACCACCGCCACCACCGCCAGCAAGAGGCTGATGGCGCAAAAGGTGAGCGGGTCGCGCGCG
>VBLM01000727.1 GCA_005879095.1 Deltaproteobacteria bacterium | reverse complement strand
CTTGATCGAGGCGCTGGAGAGGTACGCCGTTCCGCTCACGATCGCGAGGTGCGGCCAGAATCCCGCCGCGCCCGTCGACGGCGGCACCGTCACCCGCGAAATGGGCTTGCCCGTCGTCGGATCGTATTTGGTGAAGATCAGATCCACCGGCGTCGCGTCCTGGTACGCGAGCGCGATCTTGCCGCTCGGCGTGAACGCGATGCTGGTCTGGGCGCCCGGGAAGCTCTGCGGATGCCAGGCCTCGCCCGCGCCCGGCCGGCCGGAATCGACGATGTGGATCAGCCCCGCGTCGGTCGGGCTGACCACGTGCGCCGAGTGGTCGAACAGATCGTTCGACTGGTAGAGCAGGAGCTGCTGGTTGCTCAGATCGGCGAAGGCGATGGCGATGCGTCCGCCCGGCTGTCCGGCGGGTCCGATCGCCAGCGCCGGCCAGCGGCCGGTGTCGCGCTGCGGAGGCGCCACCGCCGGAGCGGCCGGCGGAGGATCGTCGCCGTCGATCTCGCGGATGGTACCGAACGCCGGCGCGGCGCCCGCGTGCGTGGCGTGCACCGCCTTGACCACTCTCTTGAGCGAGTCGTAGTACGCGATCACCGCGCAGCCGGCCGCGTCGACGCAGAAGGACGTGTCGGCGTTGTCGACGAACGCGAGCGACGGCATCAGGCCGGTGCCCTGCGGCAGCTCGGCGAGGATCGCGGCCGCCTCGGTGGAACGGCAGACCGGCGACCCGTTCGTGTCGGTATCCTTGACGCAAACCTGGTTGCCGGTGCAGCCCGCCGGAGTCTGGGTCGCGTTGCACTGCGCCGTCGATTTCTCTGCGCAGCGCTGCCCGCCGGTGGCGTTCGGATCGGCCACGCACACCTGCGTGCTGGTGCACAGGTTGTTGCAGGGCGGCGGCGGCCGATTCGCGTGATCGACGTCGCCCACCACCGTCCAGTCGTCGCGCGTGAGCGGCTGCGTCCGCTTGGCGACCGCATAGACCAGCGCCGTCGAAGGCCCGGTTTCGGTGGCGGAGGCCGCATCGTAATCGGCGCGGCGGAAGTACGCGATGGCCGGCACGCCGCTCTTGTCGAGCGCGATGCTGGCGTACATGCCGACGTCGCCGTTGCTTGGCGCCGAGCCCGCCGGCGTGCTGCCGTCGACGGCGATCGGCGTGATCCACTGCGCGCTCGGCCCGCCGTACCGCGCGGTGAATTTCAGGTCGCCGTTGTCGACGTCGTAGTACGCGACGTAGAGATCGCCGGTGGCGCTGGCGACGATCGAAGTGTACTGGCCGACGTTCGGTCCCGGATCGGTGATGCCGCCGCGCGGGCCGTTGACGTCGCCGCCGATGTGGCCGGTGGCCGGCACGCCGTCGAGCCACTGCGTCTTCTGCGGCTTGGTCAGGTCGGCCTTGTCGAAAGTATGGACGACGAGATCGCCGTGCTCGCCGTCATACGCGCTGACGAAGAGGTTCTGCCCGTTGGCGGCCATGCTCGAGTGACGGCTGACGTCGCGCACCTGGATCGGCGGCAGCGAGTCGCACTCGCACTTCTCGGCGCCGAGGTTGCACGTGTCGAAGATGTTGGTCGGGTCCTGCAGCACGAGGATCTTGCCGGTGGGGCAGCTCTGCGCGCAGGAGGGATCCTTCGGCGCCGGCGAGCAGAGGTTGGTGGCAGTGACGCAGACCGGGCTGCCAGCGTTCTTGCAGCCGCCGTTGCAGGGCGGCTCGCCGACGCAGAACTTGTTGAAGCAGTTAGTGCCCTCGCCGCAGGCGCCGGTCGGATCGCACTTCTCATAGGTGCAGCCGAGGCCCTTGGCAAAGACGCCGATCTCCTTGCACACCTCGCCCTGCGCCGGGCAGGAGCCGTCCTGCGTGCACGGCGTGTACTTGTCGAAGCAGTAGTGACCCTGCGCGTTGCAGACCTGCGCGGGGCAGCAGTCGGCGGCGGTGTCGCACTGCTTGGGGTGCAGCGCGCAGACCGGCGGGTTCTTCGACTGATCGCAGAAGGCGCGGTCGGAGCCGTTGAAATCGGCGCGGCACTCCTCGTCGCTCTGGCAGCCTGCCCCGGTCACTTTCGAGCCGCACTTACAGCCCGAAATCGACACGGCGGCGATGAATGCCGCGAGCAGCGCGCGGCGGACGAGCGACGACATCATTTTGCAGCTCCCGGAATCGTGACGATGTGTGCCTAAACCCTACCAGCGGGATCCGGGGAGCATCAATGGGCCACAGGGGTTTCTCCGCCACCTGACGGATGCCTGGCGTCGCGGACGAATACGAATTCTGTCCGATGCGGCGGAAGGTCGCCCCCGTCTTCCGCGGTCTTGCGCTTGCAGTCGTCGGCGACGGGAACGTCCATCTCAACCTGGGCCTGCACGTGATTGGCGCTGCAAGTAGTCAGATTGATGCCGAATTCGACCGGGCAGACGCGGCCCGACGCGGTTGCTTCCGTGCTTCGCATCACGCCGGCCAAAGTATCGGAAGTGCGATGCATCTCGAATGTGACGGGGTCGGGTGGGTTGGCCAGGCCGCCGTCTTCCTGGCTCTCGAGAAATTCGCCGCGGATGACGTCGCCGTGGTCGCGGAAGCGGTAGGCGAAGTGTTTGTCGCTGGCGTTGAGCCAGACGCCGGTGAGGTCCTGATCGCAGAAACGCGGTGGGCTTTTTTTGCAGGCGGCGAGCAGCAGGAGCGCGGCGAGCAGACGCTGCATGGGCGGGGCGCTGTACTATCAGATGATGATGTGGCGCAAGGCCGTCGTCGCGCTGCTGGCCGCGGCGATCGCGCCCGAAGAAGTCGACCTGCTCGCGCGCTCGCTGCGGCCGGAGGGGCGCGCCGAGCTGGAGGGAAATGCCGCGCCTCTTTCGCAGCTGGCTGTTTCGGAAGTGCAGGCCGAGCTCGATCCTCGTGGGGCGCGCATCGAGGGGCAACTGCGGCTGGTCGTGCGCAACCGCGAGTCAGCGCCCTGGTACGAGATCGTGCTGCGTGCGTATCCGAATGCGGCGCGCGGCACGTCGCTGCGGGTCGACGACGTGCGTGTCGAGGGAAAGCGCGTCGCGGCGCGGTCGCACGGGAGCGTGATCTCGGTGCCGCTCGAGCTCGCGCCGGGCTCTTCGGTTGCCATTTCACTGAGCTTTCATGGACAGCTTCGGCGGCTGCGGGAGGGCGACGACGATCCGCTCGCGGCCGCGGACGCGCTGCTTTCGCAGGTTGCGCCGGGGCTTTCCGGTGTATCCGGCAAGCGGGTTTCGGATCGCGGTTACGGGACGTTCGCGGTCGGGCCGCAGGGCGCGGCGCTGGTCGACTGGTACCCGCAGCTCGCGGCGCGCGCGCACGGCGTGTGGGATCGAGAGGAGCCGGGAGCGCTCGGCGATGCGAGCCATGCCGATCCGTCGAGCGCGGTCGTGGCGCTGACGGTGCCGCACGGATGGCGCGTCGCGGCGGCGGGATCGGCGCTCGGACAGCATCCGGTGGGCGGCGGGAAGGAGACGGCGACGTTCGCGGCGGCCGGGATTCGCGGCGCGCTGGGATGGCGGCCT
>VBLM01000726.1 GCA_005879095.1 Deltaproteobacteria bacterium | reverse complement strand
ACGAAACCGGAAGCCGCCCGCGTCCGGCGCAAGACGAGTACCGCGATGCAGGTTGGAACGTACTGGGCGAACACGGCCGCGTTGTTCAGATCGGAGAGCCGATCGAAGTCGGCAAACACCGCCAGCCCCATGCAGACGAGCGCGGTCACCACGATCGCGACCGACGGCGTGCTGAAGCGCGGGTGCACCCGGGCGAAGACCGGCGGCAGCTCGCCCTCCTCGCCTAAAGCTGAGAGATATCGAGGAGATACGAGCGCGACTGCCGAAAGGTAGCCGAACGACGAAATCACCGACCCCGCGGCGATGAACCGTCCCGCCCACGGTCCGAGGAACGCGCCGGCCGCCTCCGCCAGCGGCTTGTCGGCCATCGCCGGGTTCGGGTGGGTGCCCATGAAGACGATCTGCACCAGCACGTAGAGCATGATCGAGCCGAACAACGCGCCGAAAAGCGCGAGCGGCACGTTGCGCCGAGGATTGTCCGTCTCGCCGGCCGGCACCGGAACGTACTCGAACCCGGTGCAGGCGAACAGCGCCGCCAGCCCGCCGACTTTCAAAGCGCCGAAGGTGGAGACGCCCGGAGGCGGCGGCGCCGCGAGCCGGTTCCAGTCGACGAAGAAGAGTCCGGCCGCGATGAAGAGCGCGATCGGAATCAGCTTCGCGCCGCTGAAGAAATCGCTCACCAGCGCGCCCGGCTTGATGCCGCGATAGTTGAGCGCCGCGAGCCCGACGATGACCGCGATGGCGAGCCCGATCTGCGGCCCCGCCTGCGAGAGCGGCGGAATCAGATACGAGAGGTTGCGGCCGAATCCACGCGCGACCGCACCGTAAGCGAAGAGGTTCGCAGCGAGCGCCATCCAGCCGACGCCGACGCCGACCCAGCGGCCGAACGCGTCGCGCGCATAGAGGTACGGCCCGCCGTTCTTGTCGGTGCGTCCGGAAGCCTCACAGAAACAGAGCCCGACCAGAAGACACACGCCGCCGATGGCAAACCACGCCGCCCACGAGAGCCCGCCCGCCGCCGAGAACACCTTGGCCGGCAGCAGAAAGATGCCGGTCCCGATGATGCCGTTGATCCCCAGCCCGACACAGTCGAGCAAGGTCATTCGCCTGACGGGGACATGGTGCTCGCGCCGAAGGCGCGGCTCCGTGTCCCCCTTCCCTTCCGCCTCTGTCACTTCCGGCCGAAGAACGCCGAGTACCAGCTCTTCTTGCCGGCCAGCAGCTGCTCGTCGTGGTGCTTCATCACCGCTTCGAGCTCGCCGTTGTCGAAGAAGATGCCATGGCACTTCTCGCAGCGGTCGGCGCGGACCACATCGTGCTGGTATTCGATCATCTTCCCGCCGCACTTCGGGCAACCGCGCGCCTGGATCGGCGGCGGCTGGCTGGCGCGGACCACTGCCTCGCGCAGGTTTTCGCTCTCGGCGCGCGAGGCCTCGAGCTCCGCCTGACGCGTGGTCAGCCGGGCCTGCGCGTCCCGCAGCTGCTGCTCGAGGTCAGCCGACTTCGATCCGGCCGCCTTCGCCTCGGCGAGCTGTTTCTCGAGACCAGCGATGTGGTCCCACGCGGCGGCGAGATCGCTCTGCGTCTTCTCGACGTCGAGCGCTTGTTTGCCCTCACGCAGATCGGGCGACCTGGCCTTGGAGCCGTTCGCGCCGTTCTTGTGTGGGGTGGTTGACTTCTTCGCCGCAGGCTTGCGGGCAGCGGCGGGCTTTTTGGAAGGGGTCTTGGCGGGCATGGGCGCATAGAATGCCCGAAATCCGGGCTTGAAGCCAAATCGGGACGCTTGACAGCAGGGACTTCGTCAGTATGATGCACCGCCTTTTCGGCCGGGATGTCCGCGGCCGCTAAAGACAAGTGATTGATTTTCCTGAGTTGCTGAAAGGCATCGATGCCGACGATTAGCCAGTTGATCCGCAAAGGGCGCGACAAGGTCATCTACAAGGGCAAGGCGCCCGCGATGACGCGCTGCCCCCAGAAGCGCGGCGTGTGCACGCGCGTCTACACCACCACCCCGAAGAAGCCGAACTCGGCGCTGCGCAAGGTCGCCCGCGTGCGCCTGACCAACGGCATGGAAGTCACCAGCTACATCCCGGGCGTGGGGCACAACCTGCAGGAGCACTCGGTCGTCATGATCCGCGGCGGCCGCGTCAAGGACCTCCCCGGCGTCCGCTACCACATCATCCGCGGCACCCTCGACAGCGTGGGCGTCGCCGGCCGCAAACAAGGCCGCTCCAAGTACGGCGCCAAGAGGCCAAGCTAATGCCCCGTAGACGAGAAGTTGCCAAGCGCAAGATCCTCCCCGATCCGAAGTTCCAGGACCGGCTGTTGGCCAAGTTCATCAACGACATGATGCGCAAGGGCGAGAAGTCGGTGGCCGAGCGCGTTTGCTACAAGGCGATGGACAAGGTCCAGCAGGTCACCAACGACGATCCTTTGAAAACGTTCAAGAAGGCGCTGGACAACGTCAAGCCGGTGCTCGAGGTGAAGAGCCGTCGCGTCGGCGGCGCCACGTACCAGGTGCCGGTCGAAGTGCGGCAGGAGCGCCGGGTGGCCCTCGCGATGCGCTGGATCATCGACTACGCCAAGGAGCGCGGCGAGAAGACGATGGACCAGAAGCTCGCCGCCGAGCTGATGGACGCCGCCAACAACCGCGGCAACGCGGTCAAGAAGCGCGAAGACACGCACAAGATGGCGGAAGCCAACAAGGCGTTTGCGCACTATCGCTGGTAGCCTTCAACACCCGAGCACGCGCAGTCCCATCGCGCGCGCGGCCCGACCGAGCTCGAGATCGTGGGTGAGGAACGCGTCGAGCTTCCGGTTTGCATCGTCTTGCCAGAGTAGCGCCGTCGCCAGATGAATCGCATCCAACGTCCCCAACGCTCCCGGGAAGGGATCGCCTGCACGGGTCAGCACCGGTGTCCTGACCGGGATCAAATCGATGTCGGCGATGAGCTCGTGCGCCTTGCTCAGGGCTTCCATCGTGGCGTCGTCGTCGAGGCGGTTCTGGCTGCGCAGTCGCTGGATCGTGCGGCGACATTCAGTTCCTGCCAGCTCGCTCGACACGAGTTCTTCGATCGTCTGCCACTCAGGGAGCCGTCGCTCGGCGAACAGGACAATCCTGAGGATGACGGACGCATCCGTGTAGGCGATCAACGATTCCGATCCTTGCGTCGCTCTTCGAGCAGGACTTCGACGGGATCGACACCCGGCGGCAGCAGCGGCCGAAGCTTGAGGTCTCGGAAGCCCCCCGGATTGCGGGCTTTGATGATTTCGAGACGCGATTCGCGAATCGGGACCACGCGCGCAACGGGGCGGTCTCGGTCGTTGATGATGACCTCGTGACCCTCGCGGACCGAGCGCAGGTACTTGCTCAAGTGCGCCTTGAATTGGGCGATCTTGACGCTGATCGGACCCTTCATGACTTGATGATGGTCACGTCATGACCACATTGTCAAGACTCAGCGCGCAGCCCAGCCGGCCGGCCAGAGCGCGGGCCGGAGCGGAGCGCGGAAGCGGGATTCGTAGCGCAAGCTCAGAGCGCGAACCGCTGCCGAATGGCC
>VBLM01000141.1:7035-10316 GCA_005879095.1 Deltaproteobacteria bacterium | reverse complement strand
GCGTCGACAACCTGATCAAGACGCTGGAGGCGCTGCACCAGTTCGCGCGCGGCGGCCGGCTGCACCTGGAAAAATCGCGGATCGAGGCCTCGCAGGTAGTGCAGGACGCCATCGCCATCTCGCGGATGGACTTGAACTACCGCATGCACAAGGTCGAAGTGAACGTCGAAGAAGGCCTGCCGCAGGTCGTGGGCGATCGGCAGAAGCTGACGCAAGTACTGGTGAATCTGGTGCGCAACGCGCTGCAGGCGACGGCCCAGTGGCGCTCGGTCAGCATCGAGGCCTCGGCGAAAAACCGGCGCGTCATTTTCGCCGTCGAGGACGAGGGGCCCGGCGTGCCGCCCGAGCTGCGCGACAGCATCTTCAAGCCGTTCGTCTCGAGCAAGGGCGAGGGCGGGATGGGAATGGGCCTTTACATGGCCAAATTGATTGTGGATTCTCATCAGGGGGAAATCGCCGTCGTCGATCGGCCGCAAGGCGGTGCGCGATTTGAAGTCCGCCTCGCAGCCGCAGCCGAGGAAACCTCTTGACCGTGTCGCTCCACCGAATCCGCACCTACGAAGATCTCGACGGCGCCCAGGGGCGCGAAGTCTACTTTCGTCCTCACCGGTACCGGGTGGGCGATCTCGCTCCTTTGAAGGCGGTGGCGAGCGTTCGCGCCGCTTCCGGCGACGTGCTCTGCCAGGTCCTCGACGTCTCGCAGAACGGCGTCGCCATGGAGTGGCCGGTCGAAGTGCCGGTCTCCGTCGGCGATCGCATCCCCAGCGTCTCGGTGAAGTTCGACGAGTACGAGGCCTACGCGGGCGAGGCGCGGATCAGCTCGGTCCGCGAGGCCGGGAGCGCGCTGATCGTCGGCCTCCAGTTCGAGGGGCCGCTGGTCTCGATGGACGACGTCCTCGAGCTGCGCACGATCAAGGCTTTCGCCGAGGAGACCGCGCAGGCGGCGGCCTGGCACGCGCCCGGCCTCGACCGCTTCAAGGTGCTGGTCTCCGAGCTGCGGCTGTACCTCGAGGACTGGAAGGTGATGCTCGACGCGCTCGAGGGCCGGCTGCCGTGGCACGTGCTGCACGGAGACACGGAGTCGCCGGCGCGGGCGGCCCTGGTGGTTCAGCTGCGCTCGGGATTCGTCGCCGAAGTCGTCAAGCGCAGCGAGGAGATCGACGCCGCGCTGCGCAGCGCCCCGCCCAGCCACCAGCAGGCGATGAAGCACTTCTCGCACCGGCAGGTGCACGAGTTCATGATGCAGTCGCCCTGCCTGCACCGGATGCTGCACAAGCCGTTCGGCTATCCGGGCGACTACGAACGCTGTTCGGCAAGGCGGTCAACCTCGCCTTCGTCGCTACCGCGGCGTCGCAAGCGGTCAAGTGCCGCAAGGACCTCGTCCGGCGCCGGCTCAAGGAGATGATCCAGGCGCGGGGCGCGTCGGCGACGCCGCTGCGGATCCTTTCGGTCGCGGCCGGGCCGGCCCAGGAACTGGTCGAGCTGCTCGAGCAGGCCGAGGAGCTTCCGGCGCCGCTCGAGATTGTGTTGTTCGACCAGGACAAGGGCGCGCTCGCGTACGCCTGGCGGCGGCTCAAGGGCGTCATCGACCGCAAATGGCAGAAGCGCGTTCAGGTGCTGTTCCTCAACGAGTCGATCAAGCGGCTCCTGCGCGATGCGCAGCTCTTCGCCGGGTTCGGCGAGTTCGACGCCATCTTCTCGTGTGGGCTCTTTGACTACCTGCAGCCGTCGACGGGCGTGGTGCTGACGCGGAACCTGTTCGCGCGGCTGGCGCCGGGCGGGAAGCTGCTCATCGGCAACATGGTGCCGGAGAACCCCACCCGCTGGATCATGGAGCACCACCTCGACTGGCAGCTGATCTACCGGTCGCGGGCGGAGCTGTCGGACATCGCCAGGCGGGCGGCGCCGGCGGGACGGCTGCAGATCCTCGAAGAGGAGACCGGGGTCAATCCCTTCATGGAACTGACGCGGGATTGAGATGACGACGAATCTCCAGGATCGATGGTCATCCTGGCTGATCGAGCGCAACCGCCGGGGGATGCGGTTCGTCCTGATCATCACGCTCGCGCTCTATCCCGCGTTCGGCGTGCTCGATTACCTGCTCGCGCCGCGCGACGCGCTGCCGATCCTGTACGGGACGCGGCTCTTGGTGGCGGTGACCACGCTGGCCCTCTTCGGCGTCATCCAGCGGCCGCTGTTTGCGCGGCATTTCAACCTGATTTCAAGCACTTACATCCTGCTGGCGGCTTCAGGCATCAGCGTGATGACCGTCTTCATGGGCGGGCTCGAGTCGTCGTACTACGCGGGGTTGTCGCTGGTCATCGTCGGCACCGGGCTGCTCTTCGTCTGGCCGATGCACGTGGTGCTGGCCGTGCACGTCCTGATTCTGCTTTCGTTCCTGGTGCCGAATCTCCTGCTGGCACACGTGGCAAACCGCGTCGATGCGTTGTCGAACCTCGCCTTCCTGATCGCGACGGCGATCATCACCGGCACCGGGCAGATCGTCCTCTTCGGGTCGCAGCGGAAACAGATCGTCGACCAGATCGCGCTGGAGGAGACCAAGGCTTCGCTGGAGAAGGCCCACGACGAGCTGAAGCAGCTGGACAGCTTCAAGAGCCAGCTCTTCGCCAACATCACGCACGAGTTCAAGACGCCGCTGGCGATGGTGCTGGCGCCGCTCGAGCTGATGCTGCAGGGCGAGATGGGGCCGCTGTCGACCGCGCAGCAGACGACGTTCCAGTCGATGTTCCGCAGCGGGCTCAAGCTGTTGAAAATGATCGGCGACCTGTTGGATTTGTCGCGGCTGGAGGAGTCGAAGCTGCGGCTCAAGGTGGCCGAGCAGGACCTCGGCGAGTACCTGCGGGGGCTGGTCGCGCAGGTGCAGCCTCTGGCGGAGCGGAAAGGGATCGAGCTGCAGCTGCTGGCCGGAGCGGAGCGGTCGGTGGTCTGGTGCGACATCGAGCGGCTGGAACGGGTGTTTCTCAATTTGCTCTCGAACGCGACCAAGTTCACGCCGCCGGGCGGGCACATCAAAGTGGCGCTGCTCGATCTTGGGACCACCGTTCAAGTGGTGGTGCAGGATGACGGTCCTGGTTTTCCGCCGGACAAGGCGGAGCAGATTTTCGAGCGGTTCTACCAGGTCGACATGGGCGGGACGCGGCGGTACGGGGGGACCGGGATCGGCCTCGCGCTGGCGAAGGAGATCGTCGAGCTGCACGGGGGGAATATCCGCGCCGAGTCGGCGGGGGGCGCCCGGTTCACGCTCGAGCTGATCAAGGACC
>VBLM01000141.1:0-6935 GCA_005879095.1 Deltaproteobacteria bacterium | reverse complement strand
TACCGGCTGCTCGACATCGCGGAGGCGACGGAGCGGCGGGTTTCGCTGCGGGACATCGACGAGCATCTGCGGCCGCACGTGGCGCTGGTGGTGGACGACACGCCGGACATCATCCGGCTCGTGCACACCTCGCTGCGGTCGCACTTCAAGGTCATTTCCGCCGAGGACGGGTTGAAGGGCCTGGAGATGGCCTTGAAGGAGCGGCCGTCGCTGATCGTGGCGGACTTGATGATGCCGGGCATCGACGGGCTCGAGCTGACGCGGCGTCTGCGGGCGTCCGAGGAGACGCGGCACATTCCCATCCTCATGTTGACGGCGAAGGGCGACCTCGATGCGCGCGTGCTCGGGCTCGAGACGGGCGTCAATGCGTACCTGGCGAAGCCGTTCTCGCCGCGCGAGCTGTTGACGAATGCGCGGGCGCTGGTGCAGGCGCAGGCGACGACGGCGGACATCGTCCTGACGCAGCGGATGGATTCGCTGGAGATCGTGGCGGGCGGGCTGGCGCACGAGATCAACAATCCGTTGAACTATCTGAAGAACGCGCTGGCGCGGGTGCGGATCGATGCGCAGCAGCTGATCGAGGGGAAGCTGTCCGACGACGCGCTGGCGAAGACCGCGGCGCGGATGCGCGAGCTGTTCGACATCGCGGAGAGCGGGATCAAGCGGATCGCGGGGACGGTGGAGCTGATGTCGTCGTACAGCCGCGCGGGGTATTCGCGGCAGATGCGGCCGCACGACGTCTTCGCGGCGGCGCGCGAGGCGGTCGCGCTGGTGCTGCCGGCGACGGGGCGGGCGGTGAAGGTGGAGACGGAGTTTGCCGGCGACGGGACGGTGGAGTGCGTGCCGGAGGAGTTCAACCAGGTGGTCACGAATCTGCTGCAGAACGCGATCGAAGCCGCGCCGGACGTGAGCGGGCTGGTCAAGGTGCGCGGCTTCGTCGAGGGCGAGACCGTCGTCATGACGGTGAAGGACAACGGGCCCGGCGTGCGGCCGGAAGAGATGGCGCGCATTTTCACGCCGTTCTTCACCACCAAGGGGCCGGGGCGCGGGATGGGGCTCGGGCTGACGATCGCGTGGCGGGTGGTGCAGAGCCTGGGCGGGACGCTGGAAGTGCGGCCGGGGCCGGGAGCGGAATTCGTCGTCCGGGTGCCGCGGAGGCAGGCCCGGCTGCGCGCAGTCTCCTAAAAGCAAAATCTCACCGCGGAGGCGCGGAGAGCGCGGAGTTTCGCGGAGTTTGTTTTTCCAAAAAAACCTCCGCGCTCTCCGCGACTCCGCGGTGCGCTTGAAGCCTTAGCCCTTCTTTGCGAGCAGGGAGACCTTGTTCTTTGCCGAGAGGACTTGCTGGCGGACGGTTTCGGCCTGTCTCGCGAGGTCTTCCATCTCATGGGACTGCGCGGCCTGGCCGATCTCGGCGGCGTCGTCAGCCACTTTCTGCATGCGCTGCTGAACCTCGTCGAGGTTGCCAGGGCCGGACTTGAGCAGCTCCTGCACTTCCTTGGCCATTTGACCAAGGCCGCCCATCCGCTGCAGCAGCTCGGCGAACTGCTTGCGGCGGCCGGCGATCTCCTGCGCGCGGGCCATCAGCGCGGCTGCGTCGGACTCCTGCTTCTGCCGCGCCTGGGCCACCGCCTGGACCAGCTTCTGCACGTGCGCGTTGATTCGATCCTGACTCTCGGCGGCGCGGGTGAGATCGTCGGTCGCCCGCTCGAGGCTTTTCTCGCTGTTGAGCTTGACGTGAGCAGCCTGCGCGGCCAGGTCCTCGAAGCGGCGCAGCTCGTGGTCCAGGGCCAGCGCCGCCTCCGCCAGCTCACTCGGCTTGTCCGCCTTGGTCATTTGACCAAATTATCCCGTGCGCTCGCCGCCGGAGTGCCGCAGGTGCGTTAAAGTCCGATCATGAGCGAGCTGAAGGAGTTCCTCTCTCGCACGCCGTTCTTCGGGGGGCTGCCCGCGGAGACGATGGACCGGCTGGTGAAGATGCTGGTCGAGCGCAGCTACAAGGCCGGCTCGGAGGTGTTCCGCGAGGGCGACGCCGGCAAGTCGATGTACGTGGTCCATTCCGGCGAGCTGGTGGCGAATCAGGCCGGCGGATCGGGCGGGACGGTGCGGCTGATGCGGTTTTTCGAGGGAGATTTCTTCGGGGAGATGACGCTGATCGAGATGCAGCCGCGGCCGTTTACGGTAGCGGTCGAGCGCGACGCGCGTCTGTGGGAGCTGACCAACCTCGACCTGTACCAGCTCTATCGCGAGGACGTGAAAGGCTACGTGTTGGTGCTGCAGAACATCAACCGCGAGCTCTGCCGCAGGCTGCGGCGGGCAGGAAACCGCATCACCGAGGTGGCCGATCAGAACGAGGACGAACGCACGCAGATCCGGCTCGATCCCGTAAAGCCACGATGAGCGATTTGAACGATTTGGTCATTTGACCAAGGAATCGGACCCGCCTTATCCGCAGTCGTGGGTAAACCTGCCGAGGTAGGTCGTGAGCCCCTGGCAGGTGACGGTGTGGAAGGCGCCGGTCACGCGATCGCCGCTGTCAAAGGTGAGGTCGTACGTGCCCGCGTACGCGCCGCCACCGTTGGTGGTGAGGGTCACCGAGCCGGAGCGCGCGTCGGCCGAGTCGGCGGCGATCTCTTTGCAGACCGCGTCGTTGGCCCCGAAGGAGGCGGCGGAGAAATGACGGGGCGCCGGGCCGCTGCCGACAACGAAGACGGGAAACGCTCCGGTGCCGGAGGCAGCCTCGATCGCGCCGGTCGAGGGGTTCACGTCGGCGAGGAAGATGAACAGCGCGAGCGAGCTCTTCGGTTCGAGGTTGGCGCTGACTTTGGTGCAGAGCCCGGCGGCGTCGGTGATCACGATCGCCGCGACCGGCGCCGAGCCGGTGGTGAAAGCGACGGTAGCCGGCGCCGAGATTGCGTCCTTCGGCTGCAGCGAGAGGCCGTGGACGGCGCCATCGAAGGTGGCGCTCGCGACCTGGTTGCCGCAGCCGGCGCCGAGGAGCACCGCTGCTGCCGCAGCGTGGTGAACAGCGTTCACCGGCGCTCTCGGAGAAAGTGAACAGCGTTCACCGGGCTCACATACCCGCGGCGGCGCGGCCGCGCAAACCGGCGCGCGCGAGAGCGAAGTCGACCACCCGCGCCTCCAGCGACTGTCCGCTGAGCGCGTCGATCTCGACGAAGCCGGTCGGGCTGGTGACGTTGACCTCGGTCAGCTTCTCGCCGATCACGTCGATGCCGGCCAGCCAGAGGCCGAGCGCGCGCAGGTCGGGCGCGAGGCGGCGGCAGATCTCGCGGTCGCGTGCAGTGATCGGCGCCCGCGCGGCGCGACCGCCGACGGCAAAGTTGGCCCGCAGCTCTCCGTCGCGCGGCACGCGCAGCACCGCGCCGATCGGCTCGCCGTCGAGGACGATGATGCGCTTGTCGCCTTCCCGCACCGCCGGCAGATACGCCTGCGCCAGGACCGGAACGCGCCCGCCGCCGGTTGCGATCTCGAGCAGCGCCGAGAAGTTCGGGTCGCCGTCGCGCACGCGCACCACGCCCTCCCCTCCGCAGCCGTCGAGCGGCTTGACCACCGCGTCGCCGCCCTCGGCCGCGATGAATGCGCGCAGCCGCGCGATCTCGCTGGAAACCAGCGCCGGCGGACCGAGGTCGGGAAAGCGCAGCGCGAACAATTTCTCGTTGGCGGAGCGCAAGCCGATCGGGTGGTTGATCCAGAGCGGGCCCGGCGCGAGCTCGATCATCTGCGTGGTGCGGAGAAAATCGACGTCGACCGGCGGATCCTTGCGCAGGAAGAGCACGTCGAGGTCCGCGAGAGGCGCGTCGGCGTCGGCGAGTACACGGAAATGCGCTTCCGCCTTTCGCTCGACGTCGACGGTCCGCATCCGCGACCGGACGCGGCCGCCGGCGAAGAAGAGCCACTCCTCCCGAAGCTCGCGTACCTCGATGCCGCGTCGCCGGGACTCGAGCATCAGCGCGAACGTCGTGTCGTGATCGACGCGCACCTTCTCCAGCGGATCCATGAGGAAACCGAACCGCATGCGACAACCTGCGGCCTGCGCGGTGCAGCAACAAACGGCGAGCCACCGCTTGCCTGCCCGCGCCGAGATCAGGCGGGCTTCAAAAACAACGCTCCGAGCGGCGGCAGCTTGAGCTCCAGCGACTGCTGCCGGCCGTGGCTCGCAATCGCCTGCGCGTGGACCGTGCCGTAATTACCGACTCCGGTGCCTCCGTAGACCGCCGCGTCGCTGTTGAACAGCTCGCGCCATTCGCCTCCGCGCGGAACGCCGACACGATATCCCGTGCGCACCAGCGGCGTGTAATTGAGGACCACCAGCACCGGTTCTCCAGCGCGATCCTTGCGCAGATAGCTGGCAACGCTCTGATTCGAATCGTTGGCGTCGACCCATTCGAATCCTGCCGCTTCGGTGTCCAGCTCGTGCAGCGCTTTCTCGCGCCGGTAGAGATGATTCAAATCCGCGATCAACCGTTGCAGACCGCCGTGCCCGGCGTCGGCGGTCAGGTGCCAGTCGAGGCTCGACTCGTGGTTCCACTCCCGCCACTGGCCGAACTCGCTGCCCATGAAGAGCAGCTTCTTTCCCGGCGCCGACCATTGATTGCAAAAGAGCAGGCGCAGGTTGGCACGCTTCTGCCATTCGTCGCCGGACATCTTGGCGATCAGCGATCCCTTTCCGTGCACCACCTCGTCGTGGCTCAGGGGCAGGACGAAATTCTCGTGAAAGGCGTAGAGGCCGCGAAAGGTGAGAAAGTTGTGGTGGAAGCGGCGGTGCACCGGGTCGCGCTGCATGTAGTAGAGCGTATCGTGCATCCAGCCCATGTCCCATTTGAAGCCGAAACCGAGGCCGCCGAGCCAGATCGGCCGTGAGACCGCCGGCCACGACGTCGATTCCTCAGCGTAAGTCTGCGCGCCGGCGTGGCGGCCGTACACTTCGGTATTGAGGCGCTGCAGGAAGCTGATGGCTTCCAGGTTCTCCCGCCCGCCGTGAACGTTGGGAACCCACTCGCCCTGCTTGCGCGAATAGTCGAGGTAGAGCATCGAGGCGACCGCGTCCACGCGCAGGCCGTCAGCGTGATAGCGGTCGAGCCAGAACATTCCGCTGGAGAGCAGGAAGCTGCGCACCTCGTGGCGGCCGTAGTTGAAGATGAAGCTCTTCCAGTCGGGATGAAAACCCTGGCGCGGATCGGCGTGCTCGTACAGCGCGGTGCCGTCGAAATACGCAAGCCCCATCTCGTCGGAAGGAAAATGCGACGGTACCCAGTCGAGGATCACGCCGATGCTCGCCTGGTGCAGCTGATCGATGAGGAACATCAGATCCTGTGGAGTTCCGTAACGGCTGGTGGGCGCGAAGTATCCGGTCGTCTGGTAGCCCCACGATCCGTAGAAAGGATGCTCCATCAGCGGCAGGAACTCGACGTGAGTAAAGCCTAGCCGGTTGAGGTATTCGCAGAGCGGCGCGGCCAGCTCGCGATAGTTGAGCGGCCGGTTTCCCTCCTCGGGAACGCGGCGCCACGAGCCGAGGTGCATCTCGTAGATCGCGACCGGCGCGTCGAGCGCGCTGCGCGGCGCGCGTTCGTGCATCCAGCGCGAGTCGCCCCAGCGGTAGTCGAGGTTCCAGACCACCGATGCGGTGCGCGGCGGCGTCTCGGCCCAGAAAGCGATCGGGTCGGCCTTGTCCACCCGGTATCCGCTGCGCGATTCGATGTGGAACTTGTATTTGGCGCCTTGACCAACGCCCTCGATGAAGCCCTCCCAGATGCCGGACAGCGCCTTGGCCTGCAGCGGATTCGCGCCGTTGCGCCAACCGTTCCAGTCGCCGAGCACGTGAACGCTGGCCGCGTTCGGCGCCCAGACCGCGAAGGAGGTGCCGCCTTCGCGCGCGTGGGCGCCGAGATGATCGTAGAGCCTGAGGTGGGATCCTTCGTTGAAGAGATGGAGATCGTCTTCCGAGAGCAGAGTGCGCATGGCCGTCGCAGTATGGATCGTGGGCGCGCCGTCACCACGGCCATTTGGTCAAATGACCAAAAGCGCGCAGCCAGGCGGCCAGCGGGACGGCTGCGGCGCAGGCGGCCAGCGCGATCTGCAGCGGCGTGCTGCGCAGGCGCGGCAAGCGTGCAATCACCAGACCGAGCAGCACGCCCGCCGCGAAACCAAACAGGTGGCCGGCCAGATCGGCGTGCTTCGAAGAGCCGAGAAAACCGAGCAGCGCAAGGCCCGCGCCGAGCGGAATCCAGGCGCGCCGCCGCTCTTCCGGATCGGCGGCCTGCAGCGCAGCCAACTCGGCGAGCGCGCCGAAGACGGCAGTGGAAGCCCCCACCGAGATGAAATGGCGCCGCATCAGTTGCGCCGCGGCGACCGTACCGAGGACGCCCGCGAGCAGCATCGCCCAGGAAGCGACGCCCGCCCCCAGCCGCCGCGCGAGCAGCGTGAGGAGCAGACCTCCGAGCAGCGCGTTGCCGGCGGCGTGGCCGGCGTCGGCGTGCAGCGTCAGCGCGGTGATCGCGCGCCACCATTCGCCGCGCACGATCTGCGCAGCCTCCGCGCTGCCGCGGGCGAACCAGGCGTTGTCCGACTCGGGGCCGGTCCAGACGTGCAGCGCGAGGAGCGCGAGGCCGAAGATCACGCCGGCGGCGATGCCCTCCCCGGCAGCAGGTTGCGGACGCGCGTGGCGGGCCGGAAACGGATTCTCGCGCTCGAACGCGGCCAGCGCGGCCTCGGCACGCCCGGCATCGGCGTCGCCGATTTCCAGGGTCCATTGCTCTCCGGAGATCGCGCGCAACTCGTGGGCGATCCCCTCCTGGTCGAGGACGAGCGAGAGATCCATCGCCCGCCGGAAATCGTGAACGAGGCGCAGCAGCACGCCCAGAGTCTATTTGATCGACGCGTCCATCAGCGCTTTCACATCAGCGTACTTGATCGTGCCG
>VBLM01000147.1 GCA_005879095.1 Deltaproteobacteria bacterium | reverse complement strand
CCAGGGGTCGCGGCTCCTGATGAAGAGGGACTGCTTTCAATCCGCTCGACAACATCGGCGCGCGCCGCGCCGGCTTGCGGGCCGCGGAAGAGCCGCGGATTGCTTCGATCACCTGACGCAGATGTTCGGGCGTCGTGCCGCAGCAGCCGCCGACAATCGAGAGCCGGAAATCGCGCACGAATCGCGCGAGGTATTCGGCCAGCTCGTGCGCTTTCAACGGATAGACCGCGACGCCCTCGCGATTTTCCGGAATGCCCGCGTTCGGCTGGCAGCTCAACGGGAGCGGCGCGCCGTCGGCAAGCGCTCGCAAAGGATCGACCATCTCGCGCGGGCCGGTCGAGCAGTTGAGCCCCATCACGTCGACGCCGGCGGCGGTCAAGAGCGCCGCGGCAGCGAGCGGCTCGGAACCGAGCAGCATCCGGCCGGAAGGGTCCAAAGTGATCTGCGCGATGACCGGGACCGCGCGGCCGACATCGGCCATCGCCTTGCGCGCGCCGAAGATCTGCGCCCGCAGCTCGAGCAGGTCCTGCGCGGTCTCGGCGATGATGCAATCGATCCCTCCGCGCAGCAGACTTTGCGACTGCTCGCGGAAGATCTCGATCAATTCGGAAGGTCGGACGCGGCCGAGATCGGGATCGGAGCTGGAAGGAAGAAATCCGCTCGGCCCGAGCGAACCCGCGACGTACCGCGGCCGGCCGTCGGCGCGCTCGGCTTTGTCGGCCTCGGCGCGGGCGATGCGCGCGGCGGTTTCGTTCACCTCGTGAACTTTCGCGCCGAGATCGAACTCGTCGAGCTTGGGCCGCGAGCCGCCGAACGTGTTCGTCTCGACGACGTCGCAGCCGACCTCGAGGTACCCGCGGTGTACTCCCGAGACGACGTCCGGCCGCGTCAACGAGAGGACTTCGTTGCAGCCCTGCCGCCCGTCGAAGTCCTTGACCGTCAGCTCCCCGGCGAGCTGCATCCGCTGGAGCGTGGTGCCCATGGCGCCGTCGAAAACGACGATTCCGCGGGCGATCGCATCGACAATGTTCTTCTCCGCCATACGAGGGCGCGCACCTTACCACGCGTTGCGTCGTGTTATGGTGCCCGCAGGGATGGCTGCGAAGACGCCGGCGACCGTCGAGGAGCTGCGCGCGGAGCTGGACCGCGTGCGGCGCGAGTCGCTTCGGGCCGAGACCGAGCGCGCGCGTGCCGAGGAGTACAAGGGGCGGCTGGAGACACGCGACAAGGAGATCGCGCAGGTCCGCGAGCAGCTGCAGAAGATGCTGCAGGCAGCCGAGGGCCAGCTCGCGGCGGCGGCCGCGAAGATCGCCGAAGTCTCGAAACCGCCTCCGCCGAACCCACAGGCGCGCGAGCTCGACGACGCGAGGATCCGCGCGGCGCGGCTGCAGGCGGAGCTGGCCGAATTGCGGGCCGAGTTCGATGAGATGAGGCGCGAGCTCGACACGGCGAGGATCGAGGCCGACGGAGCGCGCACCGCGCTGGGGGCGCTGCAGGCTTCGCTCACCGTGCGCGACGCGCGGGCCGACGACGCCCTGGCCGCGCTCGCCGCCGCCAACGAGCGGGCCGAAGCCGCTGCAAAGGAGGCTGCAGCGGCGCGCGCCGAACAGGATCGGCTGGTCAAAAGCGAGGAAGAATCGCGGGCGCTGGCGTTTGGCGCGCAGGAGCGCTTCGGGGACGTCCGCTCCGAGCTCGATCAGGCGCGCGACGAGGCCGCCGGTGTGCGCGCCGATCTGCAGACGCGCGCCGAGGAGCTGGCCTCGCTGCGCAAGCAGCTGGCGGCGGCGCACGAGGCGGAGGTGCGGCTGCGCGCCGACGTTGAGACCGAGCGGCAGCAGGCGCGGGCTCGTGAAAATCAGATGATCGCCGAAGTGCGCGACCGCGAAGCGAAGATGGTGCAGGAAGTGCGCGAGCGCGAGGCCCAGCTCGTCGCTGCCGCGCAGGCCCGCGAGACACAGATCCTGGCGGCGGCGCAGGCGCACGAAGGGCAGGTCGTTCTCGACGTGAATGATGCCAACGAACAAATCGCGGCGCTGACGCACTTGCAGTCGGAATGGCGCGATCGCGAGCACAAGTTGCAGCAGGCGATCAACTCGGCGCGCGAGCGGGAAGCGGCGCTCGACGCGGAGCTGCGCGTCTACCGCGGACAGCAGGCGGAAGTGCGCGGCGAGATCGAGGACCAGCTCGAGGCCGCGCGGCAGGAGCTGCGCAAGATGCGCGCCGACGTCGACGAGCAGCAGGAGAAGCAGGGCCGCGCCGAAGCGCGCGCGGCCGAGTTGCAAGCCGTGGTCGACAGCCTGGGGCGCGAGCGGGCGGCACTGCGCTCGGAAGCGGG
Source organism: Deltaproteobacteria bacterium (assembly GCA_005879095.1). Classification (GTDB taxonomy): domain Bacteria; phylum Myxococcota; class Myxococcia; order Myxococcales; family 40CM-4-68-19; genus 40CM-4-68-19. The sequence goes on along the minus strand of VBLM01000147.1, from coordinate 1,726 downwards.
CGCGATGCGCGCCAAAGTCGAGATGCTCACCGCGGCGGAGGAGCGGGCGCGGCGGCTGGCGCAGGAGATCGAGGAGCTGCGCGGGGAGAACGAATTCCTCAATCAGGAGCTGGCGCGAGTGAGTTCGCCTCGATCTTCGCCGCCCCCGCCGTTACCAAAGGCCCCCGGAGCGTAAACATGCTGAAGATCGTGCTCGGCAACAAGAAGTACTCGTCGTGGTCGCTGCGGCCCTGGCTTGCCCTGAAGATCACCGGCGCGCCGTTCGAGGAGCAGGTGGTGCCGCTCGACATGCCGGACACCGCGCAGAACATCCGCAAGTACTCGCCCAGCGGGCGCGTGCCGGCGCTGATCGATGGCGCGCTGACGGTGTGGGACTCGATCGCGATCTGCGAATACCTGAACGAGAAATTCCCTCAGGCGGGCTTGTGGCCGGCCGACGCCGCGCAGCGCGCCCGGGCGCGATCGGTCAGCGCCGAGATGCACTCCGGTTTCATGAATCTGCGCAACGACTGTTCGATGCGGATCGTGGAGCAGCGGCCCTACAAGCCGCTGCGCGCGGAGACGCAGGCGGACGTCGACCGCATCGTCGCCATCTGGAACGAATGCCTGGAGAAGGGCGGCCCGTGGCTCTTCGGCGCCAAGCCGTGTGCGGCCGACTGTATGTACGCGCCGGTCGTCTCGCGGTTCCGCACGTATTCGATTCCCGTCTCAGGTGCCGCCAAGGCGTACGTCGATCACGTCTGGGCCTGGCCGGTGCTGCAGGAATGGGTCGCGGCCGCGCGCGCGGAGACGCTGCGCGCCAAGTTCCACGAAGATTGATGGCGTTCGGCGTCTACATTCACTTTCCGTACTGCCTCTCCAAGTGCCCGTACTGCGATTTCGCTTCGCGGGCGGAGACGGTGATTCCGCAGCAGCGCTACACCGAAGCAGTGCTGCGCGAGCTGGACGCGCGCGCGAGGGAGTTCGCCGGCCGCGAGGCGGTGTCGATCTATTTCGGCGGCGGCACGCCGTCGCTCTGGGATCCGCCGCTCTTCGCGCGCGTGCTGCGCGCGGTTCGCTCGCTGTGGAGCGTGAGAGCGGATGCCGAGATCACGCTGGAAGCGAATCCGGGGACGACCGATGAAGATCGATTCGCGGCATTCCGCGAAGCGGGCGCGAACCGGATCTCGATCGGCGTGCAGTCGTTCGCGCCGGCACAATTGATCTCTCTGGGGCGCAAACATTCACCGCACGACGCGGTGCGCGCGTTCGAGACCGCACGCAAGGCGGGTTTCGCGAATGTTTCCCTCGACCTGATCCACGGCGCGGAAAAGCAGACGCGGGAGCTGGCCGCGCGCGACGCGGCGTCGGCGGTGGCGCTCGGGCCTGAGCACATCTCGTGCTACGCGCTGACGCTGGTCGGGCTCGCCGAGGAAGTGCCGATGGCGAAAGCCGTGCAACGGGGAGAGCTGACGCTGCCGGACGATGAATCATCCGCCGAGATGGGCGAGGCGGTGCGCGCCGAGCTGGAGCGCGGCGGATACGCACGCTACGAAATTTCGAATTACGCGCGACCCGGTTTCGAATCGGTCCACAACACGCTCTACTGGCGCGGCGGCGAATACGCGGCCGCCGGTTGCGGCGCTTGCGGATTCCGCCGCGGCCGGCGGTACGCCAACGATCGTTCGCCCGAACGGTACATGGAGCGCGTCGAGCGGACCGGGATCGGCGAAGCGTCCTTCGAGGA
>VBLM01000146.1 GCA_005879095.1 Deltaproteobacteria bacterium | reverse complement strand
CGCGCAGTTCAAGCTCGCGGTGATTGCGCAGCAGATCTACAAGCGCTACGTGGAGGGCCTGACGAAGGACGAGCGCTTCGCGGGGATGATCGCCGGCGTGCAGATCGTCGCGCGGGCCGCGGTCGAGGCCGCCGCGCGCGGAAGTTTCTGAAAAGGAGGCGTCATGCGCATTGCATTGATGGTGCTGGTGCTCTCGATGGCGGCGCGCGCGCAGCAGTGGCCGTTTCCGTACGGCGCAGGCGTGAGCGTCGAGGCGGCGCGCAAGATCGCGGCAGCGGCCGTCGCCGAAGCGAAGAAGAACGGCTGGAAAGTGGCGGCGGCGATCGTCGACCCGAGCGGCACGCTCGTCTTCTACGAGAAGATGGACGACACGCAGACGGGCAGCGCTCACGTCGCCATCGAGAAGGCGCGCTCGTCGGCGCTGTTCCGGCGGCCGACCAAGACATTCGAGGACGGCGTCAACGGCGGCAAGACGAACCTCCTCGGTCTGCCGGGCGCGGTGCCGCTCGAGGGCGGTCTGCCGCTGGTGGTCGAGGGGCGCGTCATCGGCGCGGTCGGCGTCAGCGGCGCGACTTCGCAGCAGGACGGAGTGTGCGCGAAGGCCGGTGCGGAGACTGTCGGTCCGGTGCCGAATCCCGGAGCGCCGCCGCCGGCTGCACCGCCCGCGAAGAAGTGAGGGGCTTGACAAAACAGCACGACCGGTCGTATTATTCATGCCCGGATGACGAAAGGCGCCGATACCCGCCAGCGGATCCTCGACTACGCCTTCCGGCTGGCCGCGCGCGACGGGCTCGGCGGCGTCAGCCTGGGCTCGCTGGCGGATGACATCGGCCTCTCCAAGAGCGGCCTCTTCGCGCACTTTCGCTCCAAGGAAGAGCTGCAGCTCGAGATGCTGCGCACGGCGGCGGCCCAGTTCATCGAGAACGTGATGGCGCCGGCGTTCCGCAAGCCCCGCGGCCTGCCGCGCCTTCGGGCGCTCTTCGAGAATTGGCTCGACTGGCAGCGCAACGGGTGCATTTTCGTCACCGCCTCGGTGGAACTGGACGATCAGCCCGGCCGGGCCCGCGATTACGTCGCCGAGCAGCAGCAGGCGCTGATGGATTCCCTCACCCGCTCGGCCGAGATCGCCATCGACGAAGGCCACTTCCGCAAGGATCTCGATGCGCAGCAGTTTGCCTTCGAGATGGAGGCGATCTACCTCGTCTTTCACCACGCGCATCGGCTCTTGCGCGACCCGAAGGCCGCCCGTCGCGCGCGCGCCGCCTTCCAGCGCCTGATCGATTTCGCCGCAGCACCCGCCTGAAAGGAGACGTCCGTGGCTGCACCCTCCGCCTCTGTCGTTCGTCTACAAAAAAGCACGACCGGTCGTATTAAAACAGTCGGCCTTCGCATCCTCGACGCGGTGGCGCCCCGGGTGGCGCAGCGTGCCGCCTTCGATGCGTTCTGCACGCCCGTGCGTCGGTTGCAACGGCCGGACGTCCCCGGCCACCCCGCGCATCGCTTCGCCTTCGTCGAAGAGGGACCCGAGCTCGCCATCTGGGACTGGGGCGACGGCCGTACGGTCCTCCTCGTCCATGGCTGGAGCGGCAACGCGGCGCAGATGACCGGCTTCGTCGAGCCGCTGCGCCGCGCCGGCTACTA